>NZ_BAAHSG010000005.1:0-150438 GCF_054660775.1 Allocoprococcus similis | reverse complement strand
ACTTATTTCACAGCCCCTTTTCTTTTACCAATCTGTATACAGATCTATATTTCCGGATCCACTTCCGGTATCATATACTTTTCCGGCGCCAAGTGACGTCTCTACAACTGTCCCTTTTGGGTAATCATCACTTGCCAAAACAATGTATCCATCGGCATCCCGGATTGTTCCGTCACTTGCTATATGGCGTCCCGGGATTGCAAGCCCTCCTCCCGGAAGTACCTTCTGGGAATAGTAAGTCTCAGTGTGTCCATTATACCAGATCCTTCCCTTTGACGGGGTAAGACCGCCTGATGGGATCACATAGCCACCGCTTCCGGAATTGGAAGAATCGGAACTAGTATTATTCGATGAATTGTTGTTGGAAGAATTATTATTGCCAGAAGAACTGTTATTACCGGAATTATTGCCCGCAGATGTATTACTTCCGTTGGAAGCTGACGCCTGCTTTGTCTCTTCCTGTGCCTTTTTTGCCAGCTGCTCATCCGCTTTCCTCTGGACTTCCTCCTCCTGCTTTTTCTGTGCTGCACGTGCAGCCTCAAGCTGTGCATTTACCGTAGCAAGATCGGTTGAAGTCTCTTCTGCCTTCGCCTGCAATTCGGCCTGTTCACTGTCAAGCTGACTTTGCAGGTCAAGCAGCTCCTGCTGCCTGCTTTTCAGTTCGGCCTCCTGCTCTTCAATACCTTCCCGCACTTTCACCATATTCTCCAGCATATCCTTATCATACTTTGTAATATTCTGGATAAAGTCTACCCGGTTCAGAAACTCTCCCATGCTTTTTGCTTCACACACCATAGAAAGCAGCGTATCCGAACCATTTTCATACATGTACTTAATGCGAGTCTTCATGTTTGCATACTGCATTTCCTCGTTGTTGCGGGAAATCTGAAGTGATGCTTCCAATCGGAATACTTCATTATTAGACTCTTCAATTTTCACTTCTGTCTCAGCAATTTCATTGCTGATCGTAACCAAATCCTGGTTGATCCCTTCCAACTGACTCTGTAGATTACTGGTCTTATCTTCGAGGCTGTCCACCTCTTCTGCATGTACCGACATCCCCGACAGCGCGATACCGAATGCACAGATTAATGAAAGTCCGCACTGTACGATTCGTTTTTTCTGCATTTTCATAAATGTAATCCTTTCTTGAATGTTTTGGGGTAACACTAAGATAGTATATACTATTTTAATCAAAAGAACAACCTTCTATTTTCTGGAAAGGCCTGTACACAGCCATTTCTTCCCATTTTCAACATACAAAAAGCTTCTTCAGATGCCATTTTTCTCTAAGTGTATGACAGCAAAAAGGAGCAGGCTTTTTACTGATTTCAATCAGTTAAGCCTGCTCCCTTTTCAGCAGAACCTATGCTGTCGGCTCTGCAACTGTTTTACTTTTATCTTTTTTCACTCTGTATCCGGCGGTTGTTCTGCAGATGACCGGATCAAAGATCAAGAACATTGCCGGAAGGACAGTCAGTACTACGATCACACTGATGATCGCTCCTCTTGAAAGGAGTTCACAGATAGAACCGATCATATCAACCTGTGTATAACAAGTTACACCAAATGTTGCTGCAAAGAAGCTCAGACCGCTTGTGATGATGGATGGCATACTGATTCTGTGTGCAATCGCAACAGATTCTTTCTTACTCTTGCCTTTCATACGTTCTTTCTGATATCTGGTCGTCATAAGGATCGCATAATCAACAGTTGCTCCCAGCTGGATTGCTCCGATAACGATACTTGCAACGAACGGAAGACTCTTGCCCTGATAGAACGGAATCGCCATATTGATCGTAATCGCAAACTCGATAACTGAAACCAGAATGATCGGGAGCGAGATAGATTTAAATATAAGTAAAATGATGATAAAGATTGCTGCGATTGAAATAACGTTAACCCTTGTCAGATCGATATCTGTTACATCCTGCAGGTCTTTCATCAGTGGCGCTTCACCGATTACCATTCCTGACTTGTCATAGGATTTTACAATCTTATCAATCTGTTTGATCTGTCTGTTGACCTGCGGAGTTGCAGACTCATACTTGGTACATACAAACATCAGCTCAGTATCCTTACCCTGAAGCATACTCTTTACATCATCCGGGATCATCGATTCCGGAATAGAAGATCCAACGATGGAGTTAAGTCCAAGTGTCCATTTTACACCTTTGACATCATCAATTTCACTCATCATTGTCTTTTTCTCTTTGGCATCCATGTCTTTATCTATCATAACGATATGCATTGTACTCATATCAAAATCATCTTTCAGTTCACTGTTTGCCACATTTGATGGAAGTGACTGTGGAAGTGACTGTGCAATATTGTAATAAATTTTTGTATGATTATTGCCATAAATAGCAGGGATAAGCAAGATCAGGAAAGCAACGATCCATACTTTGTAATGTTTGGTGATAAATGCCGAAGCCTTATCCATGCTCTTGATCAGCGGTTTATGCTTGGTCTTTTCAATCGGTTTATCAAAGATAAGAATCATTGCCGGAAGGATTGTTACACAGCAAAGCACTCCAATGATAACACCTTTTGCCATAACAATACCAAGATCACGACCAAGTGCAAATGTCATAACACAAAGAGCTACAAATCCTGCTACTGTGGTGACAGAACTTCCTACAATGGATTTGAATGTATTAGAAATCGCATGTCCCATCGCACGGTTCTTATCTCCCGGGAAACGGCGCTTGTTCTCTTCGTAGCTATTCAGCAGGAAAATGGAGTAATCCATCGTAACACCCAGCTGCAATACCGCCGTCAGCGCTTTTGTAATATAACAGATCTCGCCAAGGAAAATGTTACTTCCCAGATTATATACAATCGCTGCACCTATACTGATCAGGAAAAAAATCGGTACCAGGAAAGATTCTCCGGTAATTTCCAGCACCAGGAAAGAAAGAATTGCCGCAATTACAACATAAATCGGAACTTCTTTCATTGCTACATTCTTGATATCGGCTACAACGCCTGTCATACCTGCAATAAAACACTGTTTGCTGGCAATCTTACGCATCTCACCGACTGCATTCATTGCTTCGTCAGATGAAGTCGTATTGTCAAATAATGCGAGCATCAGTGTCGCATCTCCGTTGTAGAAGGCTTTTCTCAGATCGGATGGAATCATCTCTACCGGCAGTGAAAGATCTGCCACATCACCATACCATAATACTTTTTCGACATGATCAACCTTATTAAACTGGTCTGCCAGCTTCTGGATATCTTTCATGTCCGTATCCTCTACAACTACCATGGCGAATGCACCCATACCATATTCATCCACCATAACGTCCTGTCCTTCTACCGTTTCCAGTGATTCCGGAAGGTAACTGAGCAAGTCGTAGTTAATTCTTGTCTTCGCCATTCCAATAAATGACGGAATCAAAAGCAGTACCCCCAGTAACAAAATTATAAATCTGTGTTTTGCTATCCATTTTCCTACTTTGACCACAATAATCATCTCCCTGTCTTTACATTTTTATTCTATAGAATATTATACAAAAAAATGACTGATGGTCAACATTAAATACTCACAATAATTTCATGATTAAAAAATGAATTTTGGTCATTTTTCAAAGAACATAAACTACCCAAAAGCTGCTACTGGCATTTTTTCTTGTATGCCAACATACTAAAAAGGGTGTTTCTCTGTAATATACCAGAAAAACACCCTTTGCTCTTAGCTCTTATTTACGAATCGTAGATACAGAATAGACCAGAATTTTCATACAGATTTCTTTTTCCGGATCAATCTCTACTGTAAGGATTTCACCATCCCGCTCTTTTACTGTTGCGATAATCCCTCCCATTGTAAGAATCTCATCTCCAACCTTGATCGAATCATGGAGTTCCTGCATTTTTTTATTCTTTTTCTTTCCCGGAACTACCATCATAAAATAGATCACTACAAACAATAGTACCGCATACAATAAAATCATCATCTGTGCATTCATACTCTTATCCTGCCTTTTTTGTTTTATTATACTACTTCAGATAAGCTTCTACAATCTTTACAAACATTGCTGATCCTTTGTAGAGCACGTCTTCATCTACATTAAAGCGTGGATTATGATGAGGAACATCAGTATGCTTTACCGGATTAGAAGAACTAAGGAAGAAAAATGCTCCAGGTGCTTTCTGTAAGTAGTATGCAAAATCCTCTCCTGCCATATTTGGTGCCGGAACTTTACTTACAACATCCTCTTCACCTACAACTTCTTTTGCAGCTTCAGTTACAAGTGTTGCCATCTCGTCGTTATTGATTACCGGAGGTGCTCCCCAGTCCATCTCAACTTCTGCTGTTCCTCTGAATGTTGCTGCTGTACTCTTTGCAATCTCTTCAATTCGTTTTGCAAGGTACTGTCTTATTGGCTCTTCCAGTGCACGGATCGTACCTTCGATTTCTACTTCACTTGGAATTGCATTATAAGCAACACCACCATGGAAGTAACCAATTGTTACAACTGCCGCTTTTACTGCGGAAACTTCACGTGCAATGATTTCCTGCAGGTTAATTACAATATGAGACGCCATTGTAATCGGGTCTGTTCCTTTTTCCGGAGTAGAGCCATGACAACCCGTTCCTTTTACATGGATCACAAATCTGTCAAATGACGCCATACAGCATCCAGGAGTAACAATTACCTTTCCTGCCGGGATATCTTTGTTGATGATACTTCCGATATGCTGTCCAAATACAGCGTCTACACCATCCATTGCGCCATCTTTGATCATAATCTCTGCGCCTTTGGATAATTCTTCTGCCGTCTGGAACAAAAGCCTTACATTTCCTTTAATCTCTGCTTTGTGTGCATTCAAAACTTTTGCGGCTCCAAGAAGCATTGCAATATGGTTATCATGTCCACAGGCATGCATCAGACCTTCATGTTTAGACTTATAATCAACATCATTTGCCTCAGTAATCTTAAGTGCATCCATATCTGCACGAAGTGCAACCGTCCTGCCTGGCTTTCCGCCTTTGATTTCTGCAATGATACTGCTGTCTGTACCCGAACATTTGTAAGGAATTCCAAGTTCATCCAGTTTATCTGTTACATATTTCTGCGTTTCCGGAAGATCAAGACCAAATTCCGGAATCTGATGCAGCTCTCTTCGCATTTTTACGAGTTCTTCCTGTAAACCTTCACATTCTTTCCACATACTCATGCTTATTCCCTCTTTTCTCTATGAATCTTTTGCTTTTTATTCATTTCCCGCTAAGCAGTTTTCTTTTCTTTTACATATAACAGTCTTGCAAATCCAAGGCTTCCGAATACAGATACAACGATAAGTACCCATGCCGGAGGAGCAATCGTAAATTTAAGGATAAGCGGAAGTCCCATGCCAAAGATGGCAACTTTAGGATATTTCAATGCATAGGTTCCAAAAGTTCCTCCGAAAATTGCACCTGCTGCATATTTTGTAAGAGCGGATACAATAACATCTGGAAGTACGGATACAACTGCTGATCCTACTAAAACAGCTGCTGTTGTAGCAATCAGGTTTGTAATAATAGAACCACAGATTGCCATTGTAGAAGCCACCTCTGCCTGAAGCGTTCCTGGTTCACTCTCCGTCGTTTCAAGAGCCATTGTTGCACATGGAACTCGCATGTTACCGATATTTCCTGAAAGGAAACTTAAGTATGTACCAGTAAGTCCAAGAGCTGCATAGTAAGAAATTGGTTCTACAACATAGAATGCACCAAATGATAGTGCAACCATTCCCCATCCTGCAAGTACTACTTTCGGATCCGGCCAGCAGTTATAGGTGATACACAGCCAGATAACCGGTATAAATGATGTAAATGCTGCAAGCAGGTTTGTAGGGGTACCGATTCTAATACTATTCTTTTTCCATTCTGACATTAATTCTTTATTTTCCATAATCATACCCTCCTATGCTCCAACTGCCATATCATAGATGATTGCAAATAACATTCCGATGATCATTGCAATACCAAGATTGTACTCTCTGATCTTTGGAACTTTCTTTGCTACAAATTTTTCAAGGATTGCCATTCCGATAATACCACCGGCAACAGCTGCTGCATTTCCCCATCCTTTACCAATTTCGTTAACATCCAGATAACCGAAGATACCAAGTGAACAGGCACCACTCATTACAACCAGCCATTTTGAATCGCCACCGCTCATCTTTGTTCTTAAGTTTTCAAGTGCAGGTGTAAAAAGACCTGTTACAACCAGCCATCCAGCTCCGTTGAGCGCCATTACAAACCAGCTGACAGCCATAACTTTCAGTGTAAATCCAGCTCCTCCAAGCTCTGCGCCTGCCGCTTCAGCACCAAGCGTTGCTGCAGTAAGCTCTGTCGGTGCAGCACCAATGATAGAAAGTCTCTGCCATGCCATTGGACCTCCGATCGAAGTCATAAGACCAACCATTACGATAAATACACCAAGCGCAGGTCCGATTGCGGAAATGAGACCGACTCTGAATGCTGTCTTCGGCACTGTTGCCGGAATGTTTGCCTTCACTGTCATTTTCTTTGCCATTCGGATATAAAGAACAGCCTGGACAAATGCAATTGCTACCGTAATACCACAAAGTAAATACACGATCATTGAATTAGAAATCTCCACATAATCCATAAACTCTCTTCCTTTCTTCTCTCATGTTCCTTTTTTGTTATCCAGTTTCTTCTTGTTGATGATAAGTTTACAACTTAATAACTTTGCTTTCTATGTATATCATGTACAAACTTATCGTGATTTTTTTATATTCAACATCATTTTTTTGTATTTGTGATATAATTATTTTATCAGTTTTTGTATTTGAGATACAATTTTATTACAAGGAGACTAAAAATGACTGTCGAAGAACTATTACAGCTGCCAACCATTAAGGGATTAAAACTTATTTCCGGAAATCTCGGTGTACACAGAGAAATCTCCACAGTAACCGTCGTTGATACTCCGGATGGCTTCCAGTGGTTAAAAGGGAATGAAGTTGTGATCACAACGACCTATGCCCTGGAAAAGACGCCTAATGCTTTTCTTGATTTCATCAGTAAGCTGTTGTCAAGAAATATCAGTGCATTGATTGTCAAGTCAGACCGGTACATGAAAGTTATTCCGGAAAATGCAAAAAAACTTTGTGATGAAAAAGCTTTGCCACTGATCTACTGTCCGGCAATCTACGCATTTGCCGACATTATCAATCCAACCCTGTCCGAAATTATATCCAAACAGGCAGAGCAGCTGAAAGAATCTGCCAAGATTCACGAGAGTTTTCTGGAACTAGCAATAAATGACCGCTCTATCCATCAAATCTTGCAGACACTGAGTACTCTGATCCAGGAACCGACTGCCTATGTTGATACTGTTTTCCACAAAGTATATTTTTCTGAAAATGTAAGCGAGGATAGTCTTTATCTGAAGGGATTATCATATGATATTATTTTAAATGAATACCGAGAGAAATATCAGTGTATCGACGTTGTCAATAAAGAGCAGAAATTTGGATATATTATGCTTCTTTCTGACCGGACATATCCGGATACTGACTCCAATATTTACAAAACAGCGATCGAATATGCCAGTATCGTAATTATCCTGCGTATGCAGATCCGAATCAGTAACCGGATGATCGAAGAAAAATATTACTCCTCCTTTGTAGAAGACCTGATGCTTAACAACGTCAAAACACGTGAAGAGATCAATACACGTGCCCATTTATACGGCTGGGATCTGGACGGCGGCGGATTTGTTGCGATCATAGATATAAACAATATTAAAAAATATTATCTGCGTGATCTGGATACCGAGACAAATGAAAAGCTTCAGAAATACACAGACCGGATTTTTGATACTTCTATTAAGTATATCAAGCAGGCATTCCCTTCCACTATTTATTATTCACAGAGTGACTTTATTGCCTTTCTGATCACTGGAAAACTGCCTGTCAGCGCCCGTAAAACCCTTGCAGATACATTCAGCCAAATCCAGCACAGTCTGCTGAACGCCGTTCCTTTTACTATTTCAATGGGAGTTGGAATGTATGTAGACGACATTATCAATATTCACAACAGCTACCAGCAGGCAAAGCAGGTCATCCAGACGGTCTATCAGATTCAGCAATTTAACCGTCTGTTCTTTTATGATCAGATTGGAATCTATCGCTTATTATTTTCTATTTCATCCAATAACGAGGCGATTGAATTCTGCGATAAATATATAAAGCCTCTGCAGCAATACGATGACCAGCATCATGCGAACCTGATTGAAACACTACAGTCTATCATTAACTGTGGATGGAATTTAAAGCTGGCATCTGAAAAGCTTTTCTTACATTATAATTCTGTGAAATATCGGTTTCAGAAAATTTGTGATTTACTAGAAATTGATCTGAGAGATAATTCCAGACATACGGAAATAGAACTGGCTCTTAAGATTTATTTGATTCAGAAAAATCAAATATAAAGTGGGCTTTTTCGACTGAATCATTCAATCGAGGGCTTTCGCCTTATAAATAAGTAAAAAAATACAGGGAAGAATGCAAGCACTCTTCCCTGATATTATTTACTTATTTGCACGGCTCAATTCAATCACGAATATTATTCGATGATTGTAGCAACACGTCCTGATCCTACAGTACGTCCACCTTCACGATATCAGACTGGTATATTGCGGTGTGCAAATGGTGATTTTTTGTGTGATTTGTGTGGAAAAATCCGGATTTTCCGCTGTGTCCGTGTGATTTTCGGGGATTTTGTTATCATGGTGTTATCACTGCATTTTTATATCAACAAATTTTTGACTTCCTGATATAAATCATATAAGTGCAGTAAGGACATATCCAAAATAGGTTCAAACATAAATGAATTTAAATGGATATTCTCTGGTGTCAACATAGCAACTTGCTCCAGAATTTCCATCGCATTATCATTTATATTTTTTTTATATTCTTTATACAGCCAAGCACTCTGATTCCTTTTTTGGTATATATCGTTTATAATAGCTGTTCCATTTGTTACTTTACTAGATATTTTTTGAATCATATATTCATCAGATTTGAGTCTGATTGCCATAGATAATATAAGCTTGCTTTCTATCTCCAGTTTTTCAACAGGCACAATTGCATCTGCTTCTTTGATAATAATATCATATATATGATCCGTTTCTCTATTTTTAGCGAAATTTACATTTGAACTTTTACACCAATATTGATTATATATTTTTTCAATCTCGCCTAGTTCAATAGTTGTTGTATCCGGTTTATAATGTAACAGACTTGTCAGTTTAAGATATTCTGGATTCGAATCTCCCTCCGTATACTCTATTAAATTTCTAACAAATGGTATCGATGCAACAACTATATTATCTTTATTTCCCTTTGCAATCTCATCTTTATAATATCCAAATAAATTTCTAGTATACTGTCCTTTTTCAAAATTTATCTTTCCTCCATCAGTATATGCAATATATGAATTTCCCCGTTTAGTAATACGTGAAGCAACTGTTCGGTAAAAATCAAAATTATGAGTAAGTAAGATTACTTTGAATACTTTTTCTCCCTGCGAACTAGTATACTCAGCGATATCACTGATATATTCTATTATTGCATGCTTATTTTTATAATCAAAAGACTCTGATATATCATCTAAAATAACAAGTTTTTCTCGCCCATCTTTTTGAGCAACCAAAATTTGAAATATTAGGTTCAAGATGTAATATGCTCTCTTTTCCCCTGTGCTCAAAACATCTAACAAATCTTCCTTCGAAACTTCTTTAGACCCCCTATTATCCTCAAAGATATATTTGAAACTTGGCAAATCTAAATTTAATATAACATCCTCTTGATTCGCCGGTTCTATTGAGAATGGAACAAAAAATCTTTTTTTAAATAAATCCAACGCCCTATTCCAATCAGTTGTTTCACTTTTCGCTTTATCTCTTAATTGTTTTAAATCATTTTGCGCCTTATCATAATACTCCAGCAAATCATGTAATTCTGCTTGATATATGTCAAAAACTTTTACCCATACTTTCTTTTTGAATTTATCAATGTCTCGATATTCTGCAACTACATCCGGATGCTGTTGTAAATATGCATTAAATGCTTGTGTGTCTTTATTTTTACTAATAGCCTTATTAATTTTTTCAAATAAGTCTTTTAATTCCTTAGTATTTAACACCTGTTCTTTTTCTTTTTTTATTAACTCATTCAATTCACCCTGCGTTCTCAGCGTTACTGATGTACTTCCATCTTTTGCAACAAGTCGAATTTCATTTTTTGCCCCAAAAAATCCATTATTCCCCAAAGAGTCACTTATATTAGCATAATTATTATGATCTATTACACCTTTTTGCATATATAGAGATTTTTCTAACAGTTCACTATACTTCTTCTCGTACTCTTCAATCAGTTCAGAAGTTTTTCCGGAAGTAACCATAGAATATACTTTGGAATTGAATAATGTATTATAATCCAATTCCTCTTCCTTTAGAGAACATTGTAATTCCGAATCATTTAATTTAGTTTCTATCTCTTTTAGGCATAAAAATAAATCTTTCTTTGTATACCCCCAATCATTTAACATACTACTTTCTGCATCAAAACTACTTCTACTCGAATATTTTAATGAGGATTTTATTTTTCCGAACATTGCTTCTCTGCTTTGGTCAATACTTTTATAAATTTGTATATATTGCCTTCTTAATGTTTCGTTTGCCATCAATGTCCCTTGATTTTCATATGCATTTTCATCAAATGGGTTAATAACCATTATTGACTCTGGACTAATTGCTGTTGCAGTCTCATCTGTAATTGAATATTTACTTTTGCAACCATAAACTTTTTCTTCCACTGTTTTTCCATCTCTAATTGCTTCAAATGTTTTAGCAAATGAAGACTTCATCGTTCCGTTTGGTGCATAAATAACTGCTACATTATTTTTAGAAAAATCAATATCCTGTTGCATTTTTTGAATCCCATAACAGTTTTCCAATTCCAACTTTAAAGTATTCATGTAATCCCTCTGTACTTCTTTCTCTGTTCATCATCTTAAATACAAATGCTTTAAATCCCTATTCATCATCGGATTCAAACATATTTTCCAAAAAATTAGAAACATCGAATTTTTCTTTCTCAGCATATTTCGATACTAATTTTATCCATGTTTTTATACGCTGCTCTATTTCTGTCTTTCCCGTTTCCCATGTAACAGCTAATACATCTTCCCCACTCTTCAATATTGTGTCTTCAACCTTATCTTTACAAGAAAAAAGCTGACTATATTTCTGTGGCAAATTTTTATAGTGACTTCCATTAATTTCCAACTCAGCTTGACCACCCGCTGAAAATGGATCTCTCATAGAAGAGGATATGACACCATGATTTGCAACTAACCAAAGAGTAAATCGTTCATATTTATTTCTGCTATTACTAAACATTTCCGGGAAAAGAGCAAAACCTTGTGCAACTAATTCTTGCTTTTCTTCCTTTGACAAAGTTTTCCACATCCTAATCTTAGCCGGGGCTGCTCCTGAAGTCGCATCTTCTCCATTAACCCACCATAATGATTCGCCTGGTTTCAAAGTAGCTCTAAAATATTCTACTATTGGATGAATGGGATCTTTCAATTTCCGCATTTCATCATATGATATCCCCATCTTATCAAAAATAGTTTCACCTTCCAAAAGATTCATATCTATTTTATATCTAGGGCTATGGGTTACTGCAATGTCACAAAGACATTCTTCATATCTTCTAGTCTTAAATTCTACGGGCTTGTGTAATTTTCCGAACATAATAAAAATGTGTTCAACATCTTCTATTCTCGTTCCTTCTGCGACACTCCCTCCAATCAATGTCCACTTATCTTCTTTCGTAGATTTCACTTCAACACCATAATATTTTGCAGCCACAATATCTGGAAATCTTTGTCCACTTATAATTTCAATTGTTCCTTCAAAGTTCGTTCCATTTGCAGCATCATCTAATGCCTTTTTAACTTCTTTCTCTAATTTTTGTCCACCTTTAGTTAAATAATATTCCGGTTCATAACTTGCTCTTTCATTCATTAATTGGCAAGCCTTATTGCAAATTTCTTCAAATTCTTCTAATGATGGTTCCTTATTAGTTGATATTATCACTGTTTTTCTCTCCTCCAAAATACAATTCCCAATTATCTTCCAATCTTTTTGCAATATGATATCCCAATAATGGCGGTACAGCATTTCCTATAATTTTATATGCTTCTGACCCCGATACCGATTTATTCCCATTTCTAGCAGGTATTACAAATTCATAATCATCTGGAAATGTTTGAATTCTTGCACATTCCCTTACACTTAATCTTCGTTCTTTCAATCCATCAGAAAGTTCCTTTTTGTGTTTTCCACCATGAGCCTCTGATAATCTTCGAAACTCAATATTCCCATGATGTTCCGAACGAATAGTTGGGCCAACACCGTTCAATCGAACTTCTTGCTGTCCTTGACAATGTTTTCCCATATACTTTGCCTTTGAATATTTTTGATGACTTAAGTCATTAGATTTTTCTGGCTCAACTAAATCTCCAAGTGCATCCTTCACTGTCACAAATTTGACTAAATTTTCTTTCGGTATTTCATTCGGTAGATAATGTGTAATCACTGGATACGGTGTATATTTCATTGTCAACTCTTCTTTAGATAGTTCCGCTAATGCCTCTGATGTCAGAGCAGATTTCTTAAATCCAAAAAAGATTACCCTTTCTCGCCCTTGAGGGACTCCATAATTAGCCGCATTAAGTACCCTAGCCGGAACCACTAAATACCCTCCATTGCAAACAGACGAAAAATCTTTCTCTATTACTTCTTTTGCATCTTTGAGATTTGTAAGCCCTTTAACATTTTCTGCTACAAAGACTTTCGGTTTTGTTATGCCAATAACCTCTCTCATCCACATATAAAGCTGACCTCTATTTTCGATAGTTGGTTCTTCCTCTTCTATTCTCCGTCCATCATGTCCCTTGTTGGACTCAAACCCCATCCTTTTGCCAGCAATTGAAAAATCCTGACATGGAAAACCGCCAATCAAAACATCTATATCCGTTGGAAAAATATTAATTTTGTTCTCTTTTTGTAATTTTACCAAATCCACAATGCTATCAAGGTAATAATTTTCCGGATCAATTCCACGTTTGCTAAAATAATTTGTCCAAGCTGCTTTCGCTTCTGGTTTTATGTCATTAGCAAATATAGTGTGAAAACGTGTCTTTCCTATCCTTACCCAATTTTTATCTACATTTCTTATTTCCCAATTACTATTAATCTTCGGATTTACAGATTTACGCAATACATTAAAATCGCCTTCAAATCCTAAATCAATTCCTCCACAACCTGAAAAAAGAGAAACTAATTTTAATTTTTTTTTCTTCGTTGGATTCTTTTTACCTGCTAATAGCCTCTCTGGCTTTTTAGCATCAAAAGGAATTAACCATATTCCGCTTTGTTTTATTGCACCTTGTATTCTTTGCTGATTACATAATACTTGAACACGCCTCACCGTCAACTGCCATCTTTCTGCCATCTCTGCAACTGATATATATCCACTCATTTTAATTACTCCTTTATTATTATAATTCTATTCGTTCTTGCGAACTTTTTCAAGCTATAATTCTATTAAATCATCAAGCTGGTCGTCCATAAAGTTATTAAAAATAACTTCTTCAATTACTTTTATACACTGTTTGGGATCTTTTTTGATATCATTTCCCCAAAATCGAATTACTGTCCACCCCATAAACAGAAGCTTTTTATCATTTTCTCTATCACGTTCCATATTTCTTTCAATTTTTTTTATCCAAAATTCAGGATTATTTCCTTTTAATAATTTCGGACGCAATATCTCCCAGTCTTTTCCATGAAAAAGTTCACCATCGCAAAATATAACAATCTTATATTTCGTCAAAACAATATCTGGAGTTCCTGGCAATTCCTTATAATTTTTTCTATATCTATATCCATTAGCCCATAATTCTTTTCTTAGAGCCACTTCAATACTTGTATCTTTGCTTTTTATATGGCTCATAGCTTTATGACGTTGTTCCTTATTCAATACATCCACATTCATCACCACTCACATTATAACATTGCCATTCAATCCCCAAACATTATTTTTCTTTTAAATATACACTATTTCACTTATTACCATTTCTTCCGCAACATTCTTAATATTGTTCATCCTCCGCACCCATTCCATCTGATCCTGCATCTTCAGTTCTTCTGTCACGCCCCACTGTTCAGCCATCTGTTCCACCAGCATCTCGACTTTTTCTCTTGCTTCTTTATCGACCTGATTCAGATGTTCCGTCAGTTTCCCGGTCAGTACCAGATACTGATACCGGGCATTCCTGTGTTCCTTTAAAAACTGCTTTCGCATTATTCCATATTTCCCATATGTAGGTTCTTCCTCATTGATTTCCAGATCCGGCAGATAATAATCTCCATGCAATGTGTAGTTCAGCCCGTTCTTTTCATCATAAATCTGTTTTTTCATATTCTTATAACTCCATTCCTTTGTATTTTGTTTTGTTCTTCTTTATCTGTGCATTGTGTTCTTCACTTCGTTCTTTCGCCCATTGTATGCGGTCACTTATTTTTTTCGGCATTTGCTCTTTCTGTTTTTTCACTTCAAGTTCCGTCTGCATTCGGATATCGTCTCGCACCAGTCGTTCTACCATATCTTTCCCCAACATACGTAAAAGTCGGTTATATCTGTCCGCAAGCCCCTGTAGTATTTCTTTCTCACCAGATAATTTCTGATAATCCTTCTTAACTTCTGCCAGTTCCTTTTTTGTATTCTCATGCTCCTGCTTTTTCTTCTGAAACTTACTTTTCCAGCTATCTCTTTCTCTTGTAAGTTCTTTCACCCGTGCAGCCATCGCACCGATTTTATTTTTCATTTCAATGAACAGTGGTTTGATTTTCTTTTCTCGGTAAGTTACCGCACGTTCCAATGCTGTAGCTTCCGGCAGAAATGTTTTGATTATTCCATATTCTTTTATTTCCTTGCTGACATTATCCATCACCGGTTGCAGGAATTCTCTTCTATCCTCCAGTTTTTTCAATTCCGTTTCTGCTTTCTCAGCACGTCTTTCCGCTGTTTCTTTATCTTTCTGGAACTGAATTTTTTCTTCTTCCAGTAGTTTAATATCTGCCCTTGCGTCCGCAATCTGAGAAGTCAGTCCTTCATTCTCTGCTGTCAGATTTTCTTTTTCCTGCTCCAGTTCCTGCACTTCCTTTTTACGTTCCTTTTTCTTGAAATTGTAAACATCCAGATGCTCTTCATGTGTTCCTTTCTGTTCCCATTCAATTCCATGTTGCTTTGCAATTTCCGCCAGCACTTCCTTTTCATGGTTTATCCACTGATTCAGTTCTGTATCATGCTTATTTCCACCTTGAAATCCAAGACTTTTCAATGCCTGTTTCAGTGAAACTCTGGTATCCATTCCTTTTCCCTTCCAGTTGGTCACATAAGGAACAAAGTCAATATGCAGATGCGGAGTAGCTTCGTCCTGATGCAGATAGCAGCTAAATATCCGAAGTGTCGGATTCCGCTTCTGGAAGTCTTTCACATATTCGTCCAGTATCTTTACAGCCAGATTTCCTTCTGATGTTCCCACTGCCATATCCTCACGATTTCCTATCTGGAAGATCACTTCATGGAACAACTTCTCCTGTTTGCCCTGTCGGATTTTTTCATAATAATTTGCAATTTGCCGATCCTTTCTTTTCCCGACATTGTATCTCTCAACCGCATCGTCAAACAGCTCTTTATAAACTTCCTTCAGATTCTCATTCTTATAACAAATGTTCAGTTGTACTCTGTCTGGATCTACATTTTCTGCTACAAAATCCCGTCTATTATGAGCCAGTGAACCGGCTCCGATCATGCCACTGATTGTTCTTTTCATCATAAATTTTCTCACCTCTTTTCTGTTTGAGTGCCAGATATGGCACATAATTTTTATTTACGCCAGACATGGCGATATTGAAGAAACTTTCGCCGGATACGGCGGTTTTGTTACTTTTGTCAAAAGTAACGCAAAAGCACTTTCGACAGCCGTACCGTCCATCAAAAGTCCCCTTGCGCCCTGCCGGGGGCATAACGTCCTTATGGACGTCTGTTCTGCACCGACCAAAGTGGATCATAGATCTGTTTATTCTGGTATCCTCGCCTGCACATATTCCAAATCTCCACAATAAGGCGTTCCCACCAGATACCATTCTCTTGCCAGATTCATCTCCATTCTGGTCTGTACCCATTCATCATCTACCAGTACTTCCAGTCCTTCTCCGCAGTGAAATCCTGTATTAATCCATAAATCTGATGATAATAATCCATATCTTCCATTGCTGCTGTTATATCCTAATCTTCCCTGTTTCATCATTTTCTGCTCCTTTCCAGTCTGTAAACGGAATTTGTAAACGGAGTTCAAAAGATTTTAAAAGTTAACGTTTTAAGTTTTTTCTTCAAGTTCCGTTTACATCGTTTACAATAATCTTTACTCAAACGGTATTTCCAACTGTTCTGGTACTTCTATAAATCCGTCTTTATCTTTCTTCACCGAATCTTTCATCCGTTTCCATGACCGCTGTATTCCATATTCCTTTCCGAATCGATGTGTACCATGTGGTTTCCAGCCTACAATCGCATTGTTCATAATATTGGCAATTTCTTTACCTTCCCACTGTTTCATTTCTCCGGTTCGATGTAGCGCTTCATCGAACAGAATTCTTGTACATACATAATCGTCATCGTAGTCATCAAGAAATTCCTGTATGATTCCGGCATTGGTATCTTCCGGCATAAATTCTTTCTGCAGACGCTTTGCCTCTTCCTCAATTTCCTTTGTAAATCCTAAGAACACATTTCCCTGTCGATACAGTACCATTGCCTCTGCCCAGGCCTGTTCGATATAGGCTTTGCTCTCTGCCTCATTGTCCAGAATATGAACTTCTGCTTTCGACATATCTGTCATCACCGGAGCAAATCTTCTGTTTCCGGTTCTGTCCAGCGGAAGGAAATTCAGATCATTTGAAGTACCACAAAATACACACTGTCGTGGTCTGTCTTCCGGGTGAACTTCATAAGGTACTTTGTAAGTTTCTTTCTGTCTGCTCAGAAACGATTTAATCTGTTCAATATTCTTTGCTGTGATAGTTGCCTTCATTTCTCCCATTTCGATAATCCAGTGATTCTGCAGTTTTCTGTAAATATTTTCATCGTCCAGATGATCCAGATTGTCACTGAACCATTCTTCTTTTATCGCCAGATACTTGAAAAATGTGGACTTTCCGGCTCCCTGGCTTCCAACCAGACACAGCATAATATCATACTTTATTCCCGGTTCATAAATTCTTGAAATCGCTGCCAGCATGTGCATTTTCATTACTCCGATTGTGTATTTACTCTTTTCTGCTCCCAGGAAATGCGGAAGCATATTTTCTATTCTTGGAATCCCGTCCCAGACCAGACTTTCCAGATAATCTCTGATTGGATGATATTTATTTTCATTGGAAACAATATCTACTCCTGCTTTGATCACACGCTCACTTGTCAGTTCATAATTTTCTTCCAGATACATTTTCAGATTATTTTCATCAGTATCTGTAACCGTAGGACTGTTATTTCTCCGTTCCCAAGGCACCTCTTTCACAATGTCCATTCTTCCGGAAAGCTCATTTCGTTTAATCGCTTTTTTCAACACTGGATCTTTTTGTAATACGGTTACACAATTTCTGATTGTCTGCTTTGTTCTTCCTTTATCCGTATGCTCCAACATATCATTGACATCTTCTGTTGTAAGCATCTCCTCGTTCACAATATCTTCTAATTCCATCAAGGACTCCTCGCTGATATTCGTTAATTCTTTCTTCAATTTTTTCAACCTCCCTTCTCTTCATCTTGAAAAACTCTACAATCTCTTCTCCTGTTCCAAACATCAGCACGTCCAGATAGTCATTTATCTTTCTTTCATTTGCCAATGCCTCCGTAAATAACTCGTGCCACTCTTCATCTGGTTCTGGTTTGTAAATCTCTTTCCAGAACTGAATCCATTTCAGATATCTAATCAGCACGTCTGTTGCATATTTCAACCACTGCTCCAGTTTTTCTCTGATCATCACAACTTTAGGTTTCTTTGATATCAAAGTATTCCTGCTTTGGTGCGTCCTTTTGTATTTGTTTCTGTCTTCGTTTTTTATATTCAGTCCAAAATCTTCTATCATCTTTTTCGCAGCTTCATACTGTGATATTCCAAATAACCTTGCTGTAAAATCTATCGCATCACCGCCCACTCCACATGCAAAGCAGTGATATATTTTATCTGCCTTCATACTTGGGTGTCGGTCTTTATGAAACGGACAACACGCCATTCCATTTCTTTTTACTTTAATCCCGTAATGCTCCGCAGCCTGTCTGGCTGTCACACATTCTTTTACCTGTTCAAATAATGTCACTTCTACCTCCTGCCCCTCCGGGCAAGTCTCTGATGAACAGATATTCGGGAATTGTTGTATCGTTCAATTCGTGATATACTGAATCTGCCAAGATGATATATCAGTGAATCTGATTATCAGAGAACTTGCTCAGATATTTTGTCTGGGCTTTTTCTTTTTGTCTGTTAGTAGCCATAGTTCCACTCCTTATACGAATCTCCTTGTTGGGATAATGATAATTTCAAATTTGCTTCCATCCTCTAATTCAAGAAGAATCGCATAATCCGAATCTCGATCCGGTAAAATGGAACTTATCTTCAGCTTCTTACTATAATTGAGCGTATCAAATATTTTTCTGACTACTTTCTTTGTTTTCATATGTCTTTTCCTCCATATTTAACGTTTGTTGTCCAACATCTCAGCTACCTTTTTTTGCTGTGACGGATACAGGTGACCATAAGTGTTTAATGTCATCTGAATATCTTTGTGCCCCAGTCTTTCCTTGATGATCAGTGGCTCTACACCCTGATAAATCAGATATGCTACATGGCTGTGACGGATATCATGCACTCTGATTGGTTTTACACCGGTCAATGCTTCATACTTCTTGAGCCGTTTCTGCAGTGTTCTCGCCACAATCGGAAATAACCGCTGATTTTCCGGAAATCCATAATGCTTCTTCGCATACTCCTGCACCTCTTCTTTAAGAAAATTAGGAATATCAATGGTACGGACTGAATTTTCTGTTTTTGGAGTATCAATCACATCTCTTTTCCTAATCCGGTTATAAGTCTTATTGATATGCAAAAGATTACCACTCATATCAAAGTCTGAAAGACTCAATGCCAGAAGTTCTCCTTCCCTGATTCCTGTCCAGAACAGGATTTCAAATATCAGATAATCCTCACTCTCTGGCTCAATCCCGGCGATAAAGCTGTCATATTCTGCTTTCGTCCAAAATTCCAACTTATTAGCATCCGATTTCCCCATCTTTTTTACTTTCTTACATGGATTTTGCTTCAGATTGTAAATTTTCTGTGCATGATTAAACAGTGCATTTAACTGATTCTGAATCATACGCTCATAAGTCTTGCTGTAACCTTTTTCCTGAATGGTGTTCTGCCACTGGATAATCTCTGCCGGTGTGATCTCATTCATTTTTCTTGTTCCAAAATACGGAACAATGTGCTTGTTCATCATGTGCTGCTTGTTACGGATTGAATTTTCTTTCAGTTCATTCTTTTTATCTTCAAAATAGACTTGAATAAAACTGTTCATCTCCATTTTCATATCCGCTGCAGTCTTTCTTATGAATTCCTTTTCATAATTCAATGCTTCTTTCTTTGTCTTGAACCCTCTTTTCAGCTTCTGCGTTTTCTTACCTGTCCAGTCAATATAGCGGAAGCTCACATACCAGGTTCCCTGTGTTTTGTCCTTGTAAGCTGACATCTTAAAACCTCCTTCACACTGCTCTCTGAGAGCATCCATAAAATTTTGTTTCCCAGTAGGGACGTGGAATCTTTCCACGAACTGCCACATATCCTTCCTTTGCCAGTTCATCATTAAGCTGCTTCAGAATGGAATATGCTTTACTGCGTTTCACGCCTAATTCTTCCATGACATCATCAACAGTCATCATATAATTAGTTCTCATATCGTCCTCCTTTCCAGTCACTTTTGTGACTCTTTCGTTGTTCTCTTATAATAATTCACTTTTGTGAATTTGTCAATAAACATTTGCGAATTTATTTTTTCCATTCCATTCTGTATTTTTGAAATCCTCGAAAATCAACCTCTTTCGCATCATTCACTTTTGTGCTAAAATAAAATCACAAATATCATTAAGGAGGCAGCATTATGGTTGGTAAAAAAATCCGGGCATTCCGGGAATTTAGAGGATACAGTCAAATACAGTTAGCCGAGCTGTCCGGCATTAACGTAGGAACGATCAGAAAATATGAACTGGGAATCCGGAATCCAAAACCGGATCAGTTAGAAAAGATAGCAACTGCATTGGGATTAAATGTAAGTGTTTTTCTGGATTTTAATATTGAAACAGTCGGAGATGTACTCTCCCTGTTGTTTTCTATTGATGATTCAGTGAATCTCTCACTTGCTGAGACACCTGATCAGAAGGTTTCACTAACGTTCGATAATCCTACAATGCAGGACTTTTTCAGGAAATGGTGTCAATTTAAAAATGTCTATGAAAAGGAAAAAACTGAAATATTAGCTATTAAAGATGAAGATAAAAGACAGGCAGAACTGGATAAGCTGAACGCTACCCAGGATGAATGGAAACTGCGTGCTATGGGAACTACGATAGGTTGTCATACCATCGTTAAGAAGGGTACTGAAGGTAATTCCATCAAGACATATGATCTGACATAATTTTTGCAAAAGAAAAAGAGCCCTTATGAGCTCTGAGTTTTTGGTGGTCTGGGTGGGAGTCTGCTTAGTATGTTAAACCGTGCAACCATTACACTTCACCATCGCATACTCCCAGACCAAATATTAATATATATTCTTTTCTCATCGAATCAAGTCCTTTCTTGCAAATATGTTTGACTGCATCATAAATCAATCCAGAAACTAGGTAATTCGACAATGCTCCCAATATTGGTTTGATGGTGTTTGGAATCGAACCAAATCCTGTTACTAACTATGTTAGATTTATAGTATAACATAGTTTTAAAAATTGTCAATTTTCATATTTTGTTATCATTCTGTTATCACAAACGGTTGTCAGGATACTCTCCCGGCAACCGTTTTTCTATCCTGTTCGTTATTCTTTTCCGCTCTTTTATATATTTCCAGGCAACAGAAAAACCCGTAGAACCGAAGTTCTACGGGTATCTTACGTTTGGACACAACGTTATCTTGCGATAACAAATCTATATTCAGATTGTATTACTCGATGATTGTAGCAACACGTCCTGATCCAACAGTACGTCCACCTTCACGGATAGCGAAACGAAGTCCCTGTTCCATAGCTACTGGATGGATCAGTTCGATTGTCATTTCTACGTTATCACCAGGCATGCACATTTCTGTTCCTTCTGGAAGTTCGCAAACACCTGTTACGTCTGTTGTACGGAAGTAGAACTGTGGTCTGTAGTTGTTGAAGAATGGAGTATGACGTCCACCTTCATCTTTTGTAAGAACGTATACCTGTGCAGTAAACTTGTGGTGGCAAGTTACTGAACCTGGTTTACAAAGAACCTGTCCTCTTTCGATTTCGTCTCTCTGAACACCACGAAGAAGAGCACCGATGTTGTCACCAGCCTGAGCTTCATCAAGAAGTTTACGGAACATTTCAACACCTGTTACAACTACTTTACGTGTTTCTTCTTTGATACCAACGATTTCTACTTCATCAGATACGTGAAGTACACCACGTTCTACTCTACCAGTAGCAACTGTACCACGTCCTGTGATAGAGAATACGTCTTCTACAGGCATAAGGAATGGTTTGTCTGTGTCACGTTCTGGATCCGGAATGTATGAATCAACAGCATCCATAAGTTCCATGATCTTGTCTCCCCATTCTCCGTTCGGATCTTCAAGAGCTTTAAGAGCTGATCCCTGGATGATCGGAGTGTCATCTCCTGGGAATTCGTATTCATCAAGAAGTTCACGAATTTCCATTTCAACGAGTTCAAGAAGTTCTTCGTCGTCTACCATATCACATTTGTTCATGAATACAACGATGTACGGTACACCTACCTGACGAGAAAGCAGGATGTGCTCTCTTGTCTGAGCCATAACACCATCAGTAGCAGCTACAACAAGGATAGCACCATCCATCTGAGCAGCACCTGTGATCATGTTCTTAACGTAGTCAGCATGTCCTGGGCAGTCTACGTGAGCGTAGTGACGTTTTTCTGTTTCATACTCAACGTGAGCTGTAGAGATTGTGATACCACGTTCTCTTTCTTCTGGAGCTTTGTCGATGTTTTCGAAATCTACAGCTGCGTTACCAGCAACTCTTGCTGCAAGAGTTTTTGTGATAGCTGCTGTAAGAGTTGTTTTACCATGGTCAACGTGTCCGATGGTACCGATATTACAATGCGGTTTTGTTCTTTCAAATTTAGCCTTTGCCATTTTGAATATCCTCCTTAAATATACCACCCAATAGGGCATTTTAGTTTACGATGTTTTAACTCGGCTAATACTGATTATATTTCATAAAGTACAGTTTTTCAAGCCTTTTTCGTATTTTTTATGCGTTTTTGTTAGATAAAATCTTTTCCTGTACAGACTTCGGAACTGGCTCATATTTTTCGAAGAACATTGAGTAGTTTCCACGTCCCTGAGTTCTGGAACGAAGGTCTGTAGAGTATCCGAACATTTCTGAAAGCGGAACATATCCTCTAACGATCTTTCCACCGCCGAGGTCATCCATACCTTCGATACGTCCACGACGAGAGTTGATATCACCGATAACATCTCCCATGTACTCTTCTGGCATAGTAACTTCAACTTTCATGATAGGCTCAAGGAGTACCGGATCAGATTTCTTCATAGCATCTTTGAATGCAAGAGAACCTGCAATGTGGAATGCCATTTCTGAAGAATCGACTTCATGGTAAGAACCATCATATACTGTTGCATGAATACCTACTACAGGGAATCCACCAAGGATACCAGCTTTCATGGCTTCTTCAATACCTTCGCCTACAGCCGGAATGTATTCCTTCGGAATTGCACCACCGACAACAGTAGATTCGAATTTGTATGTTTCTTCACCATTGACATCCATTGGTTCAAATTTAACTTTACAATGTCCGTACTGTCCACGTCCACCTGACTGTTTAGCATATTTGCTGTCAACATCAACTGCTTTTGTGAAGGACTCTTTGTATGCAACCTGCGGAGCACCTACGTTAGCTTCTACCTTGAACTCACGAAGAAGTCTGTCTACGATGATTTCAAGATGAAGTTCTCCCATTCCGGCGATGATTGTCTGACCTGTTTCCTGATCAGTATGAGCACGGAATGTCGGGTCTTCTTCTGCAAGTTTTGCAAGAGATTCACCAAGTTTACCCTGAGAAGCTTTTGTCTTAGGCTCGATAGCGAGCTCGATAACTGGTTCTGGGAATTCCATAGATTCAAGGATTACCGGATGCTGTTCATCACAGATTGTATCACCTGTAGTTGTAAACTTGAATCCGATCGCTGCTGCGATGTCTCCTGAATATACTTTATCCAGTTCCTGTCTCTTGTTGGCATGCATCTGAAGGATACGTCCAACACGTTCTTTTTTATTCTTTGTAGCGTTCAGTACGTAAGAACCTGAATTCATGCTTCCTGAATATACACGGAAATATGCAAGCTTACCTACGAACGGGTCTGTCATGATCTTGAATGCAAGTGCAGAGAAAGGTTCTTCATCTGAAGAATGTCTTACTACTTCATTACCATCTTCATCAACACCCTGAATTGGCGGGATGTCTGTCGGAGCTGGCATGTATTCAACGATTGCATCCAGAAGCTTCTGAACACCCTTGTTTCTGTAAGCAGATCCACAACAAACCGGTACTGCTGTACATTCACAAGTAGCTTTTCTAAGAACTGCTTTGAGCTGATCTACTGTCGGGATTTCGTCCTCAAGATACATCATCATAAGTTCGTCATCCAGTTCGCAGATCTTTTCGATCAGTTCTGTATGGTAAAGCTCAGCATCTTCTTTCATGTCATCCGGGATTTCACATACTGTGATATCATCACCCTTGTCATCATTGTAGATGTAAGCTTCCATTTCCATAAGGTCGATGATTCCCTTGAAATCATCTTCTTTACCGATTGGTAACTGAAGAACGATAGCGTTCTTGCCCAATCTTGTCTTAATCTGTTCTACAGCGTTGTAGAAGTTTGCACCTAAGATGTCCATCTTGTTGATGAAGGCCATTCTTGGTACGTTGTATGTGTCTGCCTGACGCCATACGTTTTCTGACTGAGGCTCAACACCACCCTTAGCACAGAATACACCTACAGCACCATCCAGTACACGAAGTGAACGTTCAACCTCTACAGTGAAGTCAACGTGTCCCGGAGTATCAATGATATTGATACGATGCTCAAGAGCACCTTTTTTCGGTTTTGTATGATCTTCAAGTGTCCAATGACATGTTGTAGCTGCTGAAGTGATTGTGATACCTCTTTCCTGCTCCTGTTCCATCCAGTCCATGGTAGCAGTTCCTTCATGAGTATCACCAATCTTATAGTTAACACCGGTATAGTATAAGATACGCTCTGTAAGAGTGGTCTTACCAGCATCAATATGCGCCATAATACCGATATTTCTGGTTCTCTCTAATGGATATTCTCTTCCAGCCAAGATTTTTTCCTCCTATAATTAGAAACGATAGTGAGCAAATGCTTTGTTTGCTTCTGCCATCTTGTGCATGTCTTCTTTCTTCTTTACTGATGCGCCAGTGTTGTTAGCTGCATCAAGAATTTCATTTGCAAGTCTTTCTTCCATTGTCTTCTCGCCTCTGTTACGAGAGTACAGTGTAAGCCAGCGAAGTGCAAGAGCCTGTCTTCTGTCTGCTCTTACCTCGATCGGTACCTGATAAGTAGCTCCACCGATACGTCTTGCCTTTACTTCAAGTACAGGCATGATGTTGTTCATTGCTTCTTCAAATACTTCGATAGCTGGTTTTTCAGCTTTCTCTGCGACTTTGTCAAATGCTCCGTATACAATTTTCTGAGCTACACCTTTCTTACCGTCAAGCATGATGTTGTTGATAAGCTTTGTAACTACCTTGTTGTTGTATAACGGATCCGCTAATACGTCTCTTTTCTGAGTATGTCCTTTACGTGCCACGGTTCTTCCCTCCTTATACATATTGGCAAAGCTTTGCTTTGCGTGAATAATTCATCGGTACTCACATGTGTCTTTCTATGTGTATCGTTGGCGGGACAATCTCCGATGCCTGCCGCGTGGCAGGCGATATCTGAATTAAACCCGCAACCAACTATTCTCATAGTTCTGTTTGTGATACGATTTAGTTTCGTTTTACACTAAAATCAAGTGCTTATTTCTTTGCGTCTTTTGGTCTCTTTGCTCCGTATTTAGAACGAGCCTGACGTCTCTTTGCAACACCTGCTGTATCAAGTGTTCCACGAACGATATGGTATCTTGTACCCGGAAGGTCCTTTACTCTTCCTCCACGGATAAGAACAACGCTATGTTCCTGAAGGTTGTGACCTTCTCCTGGGATGTAGCTTGTTACTTCGATTCCGTTTGAAAGACGTACTCTGGCGATCTTTCTGAGAGCTGAGTTCGGTTTCTTCGGTGTAGCTGTCTTAACTGCTGTACAAACACCTCTCTTCTGCGGTGCAGATGTGTCTGTAGCTCTTTTCTTCAAAGAATTGTATCCTTTCTGGAGAGCCGGTGCAGTAGATTTCTTTACAGCTGTCTGACGACCTTTTCTTACTAACTGGTTAAATGTTGGCATCTCTTTCACCTCCTATGAAGTAATAATTGGTTACGATTTTAAACAAGTTCTGTTTAAAATGCGCAGAAAAACAGTGCATCGTTTTTCGCACGCTTGTTTATTGTAGTATATTGCAAAAAAAAAGTCAAGGCATTCTGAAAAATATTTTCCAAATCATGCCCTGACTTTTTCTTCATTTTTATTCTGTACTTACGGATCCTTCTATTGTTTCTCCGTCTTTTACTTTTTTGATCAGTTCACTGATCTCAGCCACTGAATTTTCATCCGGATACGTTACATAAAGCTCTTCAGCTCCTGAAGAATAGCAGATATCTGTCCCTCCGGTTCCATCCGCCGCCACGGAATAAATATTCCATTTTGCATTGGTTCTGAGCTGAGTCTTGATCAGCGACTGGATCTGGCTGGAAGTAAAGTTCGTATCCACTCCATCGCTGACACTGTCAATAATATCACTTGCCCCACGGAGCATTGCCGGTGACATCATCTTTTTAATGATTGCAGTGATAACCGCCTGCTGATGGACTCCTCTTCCGTTGTCCCCGTCTGGCAGTGCCTGACGTTCACGGCAGAATGCAAGTGCACTAATACCATCAAAATGATTCATTCCTTCATTTACATGAATCTCTGCACCCGACTCCCATCCTGTATCAAATTCGAGATCTGATTCAACATCCAGTCCGCCAAGTGCATCAACCACACTGATCATAGATGTAAAATTAACTCTTCCGAAAAATTCGATATCTGTATCATAAAGTGCTTCCAGCGTCTGCATAGACACATCTACACCATAGATTCCTGCATGTGTCAGTTTGTCGTCCTGCCCTCCTGATACTCCCGGGATTGGTACATAATAATCTCTAGGTGTCGTAATCAGTAATACCTGGTGACTTGTCGGATTAACAACTGCTACGATATTAACATCACTTCTGCCCTGCTCTGTGATATCTCCATCCGTATCAATACCACTCAAATAAACCGCAAATGGCTTTGTAACGCTTTCATCGGATGTATCACTTTCAATTTCAACAACAATGTTGTGTTTATAAATAACCTTTGTATCCTTTGTAAAGGTTGAATACTGTTCCTGGATAATATTACTGTAAGCTGAGTTGTAGATAATCGCATCTACTTCTCCGTCATATAATGCCTGTGCTTCTTCTCCCAGATTACTGTATTCCTGAAGAGTAATGTTCTGTCCCAGTTCCTTTTCAATCTGTTTGACTGCCGACTTCGTCTGGTCTCCACCAGTCGCATACTGAACACCAAATGTATATCCGGCTGCCGCTGATAAAGTATCTGCATTATCATCCGCTTTTACCGCAACTACCATAGAACTGGTTTTCTTATTGCTTCCGGTAATCTTCTGGAATGCATTATTTACTTTTCCTATATAAAAAGAACCCACTCCCAGAATGATACAGATCAGTATACAGAATATCTTTCCGCCAATTCCTTTTCCTTTTGCCGCTATCTGTGTCAGCAAGGTAATTCCAAGCAGGATCAGCAGCACTCCGATCAGTACCAGGAAATAAGTAGAAGTAAGTACATTGAACAGTATCACATTCACTGCAAGTACTACAGACAGGATAAACTGGATAATAGCAAGTATAATTCCAATCGTTCTGCTCACCCGATTTTTCTTTCTTCCTCTGCGCCGTTTATTTTTACGGTTCTTATTATTCTCCGGATCAGATGTCTTTCTTATATTCTGATAGTCTTCTTCCGGTCTTCTTTTCTTCTTATCAATCGAAGATGATTTCTTTTTCGGTCGTTCTCTGTAGTAATCTTCTTCATCATAATATCGGGCAGCTCTTCGATCTTCATCATAAGCATACCGGTTCTTCCCCTTAGCCCGTCTGCTTACTTCTCTGCTGTTATTGATACTTCGCATATTTCTATTAGAAGTTCCATCAGACGATCTTCTCCTTGCTGATTTTCTCTGTTCCATATACACTCACTTTCATTTGTTACATAACTATTACACGATATGACGCTTTAATTACAATTACATCTCTATATAATATCGTTTTTGCCTTATGTTGTCAATATTTTCGTGTCAATCCGTATTTTGTGATTTTGCACAATGTTACTGTTCACAGTACCTGTGGCCAGC
This sequence comes from Allocoprococcus similis, assembly GCF_054660775.1. NCBI lineage: Bacteria > Bacillati > Bacillota > Clostridia > Lachnospirales > Lachnospiraceae > Allocoprococcus > Allocoprococcus similis. Next base: position 122,398 of record NZ_BAAHSG010000005.1, on the reverse strand, counting down.
AACGCATCTTGCCTTTTTTCATAGAAAGTCCCATCGGAATTTCTCATAAAGCAAAAGAAAACGAAGAACTCTTCATAAGCCCTTCGCCTTCTTTATTATATTACTACTTTTTATTTATCTTCTACAAGATGGCATGCCACCTTATGTCCAGGAGCAATCTCTTTCATCTGAGGCATTTCCTTAAAGCAACGTTCTGTCGCATACTGACATCTTTCAGCAAAACGACAGCAGTTCTTCGGATTGATTGGGCTCGGAATTTCACCCTTGATCGGAATACGCTGATTTGCTTTTGCTTTATGCGGATCTGCTTCCGGAATTGCGGAAAGCAGTGCCTGTGTATATGGATGCATCGGATGATCATAAAGTTCATCTGTTTCAGCAGTCTCAACCATAGTTCCGAGGTACATAACAACTACACGGTCAGAAATATATTTTACGACACTAAGGTCATGCGCGATAAACAGGTAAGTCAGTCCTCTTTCTTCCTGCAGTTCTTTCAGCATATTGATAACCTGTGCCTGGATAGACACATCAAGAGCTGAAATCGGCTCATCACAGATGATGAACTCCGGATCAACAGAAAGAGCACGTGCGATACCGATACGCTGTCTCTGTCCACCTGAGAATTCATGTGGAAAACGTGACATATGATCTTTGTTAAGACCAACTGTAGCAAGCAGCTGCTCTACTTTTGCATCTGCATCCTTTGTTGACATTCCATGCTGTTTCAGACCTTCTCCAACGATATCCTTAACAGTCATACGTGGGTTCAGTGATGAGTACGGATTCTGGAAGATCATCTGTACTTTCTTGCAGAATTCTTTCTGCTCTGCATGATTATATTTGAAAATGTCTTTTCCGTCATAATATACATTTCCTGAAGTCGGATTGTATAACTTGATCATGGTACGTCCTGTTGTAGATTTACCACATCCGGACTCACCTACCAGACTGACTGTCTCACCTTTATAAATATCAAATGTAAGATCATCAACCGCTTTTAAGGTTTCTTTACGGCTGATTTCAAAATATTTACATAAGTTTTTCACCTGTACGAGAGGCTGTTTTTTTTCTGTATTTTCCATTTTACACCTCTCCTTTCTCAGTTACTTTTTTTCTCATGTCTGTATCCGGTGCATATTCATGCTGCAGCCAGCAACAGGTTTCATGTTCTTTTGAAAGCTCATAAGTCTGTGGTGGCATATCTTTACAGATTTCCATGCAGTATTCACATCTTGCTGCGAACGGACATCCTTTCGGAGGTGCAAACAGATCCGGAGGTGTTCCTTCGATTGGCTGCAATTTCTGACCTTTTGCTGTATCCAGTTTGGCAATTGAATGCATAAGTCCTTTTGTGTAAGGATGTGCTGTATCATAGAAAATCTCATCTACAGATCCACGTTCTACGATCTTTCCCCCATACATAACCAGTACACGGTCGCAAAGCTTTGCGATAACACCAAGGTCATGTGTGATAAGGATGATAGATGTTCCAAGTGTTTTCTGAAGATTTTTCAGTACATCAAGGATCTGTGCTTCAATTGTAACATCCAAAGAAGTAGTCGGCTCATCGGCAATAACGATGCTCGGGCTTCCTACCAGAGCAATCGCGATCATAACACGCTGTTTCATACCACCTGAAAGTTCATGTGGATACTGTTTGTAACGGCGTTCTCCATCAGAGATACCTACCATTTTAAGGATTTCAAGTGCTTTTGCTTTTTTCTCAGCTGCACTCATACCTTTTCTTCCAACGAATACTTCTTCAATCTGTTTTCCGATACGCATTGTCGGGTTCAATGAGGTCATAGGATCCTGGAAAATATAACTGATCTCTTTTCCACGGAACTGACGAAGTTCTTTTTTGTTCATTTTCAGAACATCTTTTCCTTTATAAAGGATCTCTCCACCTTCAAAGAATCCAGGCGGTTCTGGATTCAGTCTCATCAGACACTGAGAGGTAACGCTCTTTCCACATCCGGATTCTCCAACGATACCAAGAATTTCTCCCGGACGTACTTCAAAGCTGACATCACGTACAGCCTTAACAACTCCACCGTATGTACGGAAAGAGAATTGCAGATTTTTTACTTCCAATAAATTTTCCATCTTCTATACTCCTTCCTACTCGGTTCCTCTAAGTTTCGGGTCAAATGCATCACGAAGTCCATCACCAAGAAGGTTCAGTGCAAGCATGGTTGTACAGATAAGGAATGCCGGTACAAATACCTGGTACGGATGAATTCTCAGCTGTGCGATTCCGTCTTTTGCAAGTACACCCCAGCTACAGTTCGGTGGTTTGATACCCAGACCGATATAGCTCAGGAATGCCTCCTGGAAGATTGCGCCCGGAATAGCCATTGTCAGGTTTGTAATAATAAGACCCATGATATTCGGTAAAATATGTTTAACAATGATTACGATATCCGGTACGCCAAGGATCTTGGCTGCAGATACGAAATCAGATTCTCTCAGTTTTAATACTTCACCACGAACGAAACGACATCCACCGATCCATCCGACACAACACATAGCAAGAATCAAACAGTGTACACCGTTACCAACAACTACCATAAGAAGAATGGTAACGATCAGACTTGGGATTCCGTATAATACGTCAACGACACGCTGGATAACCATATCGATCTTGCCACCGTAGAATCCTGAGATACCACCCATGATAGATCCAACGATTGCATTGATGATGCTGGCTGCAAAACCAATTGTCAGAGATACTCTCGCACCAGACCATGCACGAACCCAGAGATCACGTCCAAGAGAATCTGTTCCAAACCAATGTGCTTTTGAAAAGCTCTGGTTCATCTCTGCCACACTCTGTGTTGCAATGTCATATTTGCTGAACATTGGAACAAAGATCGCCATAAGTACATAAAGTCCAATCAGGCACAATGAGAAGAATGCAATCTTATTCTTGCGGATTCGTCTCCATGCATCCTGCCAGTAACCAATATTCGGACGGGAAATAGACTCCATTGTCTTTGTATTTTTTCCTACAACTTTAAACTGTTCTTTTGTAATTTCTGCCATTTCTCGTCACCTACCTTTTTTTACCACTCAGACGGATTCTCGGATCTACAATACCGTATAAGATATCTACAATCAGGATTGACACGATCAGGAATGCTCCGTAGAAGATCGTCATACCAAGAACCAGTGTATAATCTGCCATGTTAATACTGTCTACATAATGTTTTCCCATTCCAGGGATTGCGAAAAGGGCTTCGATTACGAATGTTCCTGTTAATACAGATGCAACTGTCGGTCCCATAATGGTAATGATCGGTGTGATCGCATTACGGATCTGATGTTTAAATGTAATTCGGAAATCCGATAAACCTTTCGCACGTGCTGTCTTTGTATAATCTGAAGATACAACTTCCAGCATACTGGAACGCATCAGACGGGAAATGGATGCCAGTGTATAGAATCCAACCGCGATTGACGGTAAAATTGTGTGCTTAAAGCTTGTGTACTGCGCAACCGGAAGAATCTGCCATTTGATTCCGAAGAAATACTGAAGTACAGATCCCATGATGAAGTCAGGAATCGATGTACCAATGATCGCAATCAAAATACAGACGAAATCCAGTTTCTTTCCTCGATTCAGTGCTGCTACAATTCCAAGGATCAGTCCGAAGAACAGTGCAAAGCACAGTGAACGGATTCCCAGGTCTGCTGAGTATGGGAATGAGTCAGCAATAATACGGTTAACTGTCTGACTTTCATACTTCATAGAATACCCCAGATCACCATGAAGCACATTCTTCATATAAGTTATATACTGCTCTGCAAGCGGTTTATCCAGACCATAGTAAGCTTCCAGATTCGCTTTGATCTCCGGTGTCATCTTATCACTTGAGAACGGATCTCCCGGCATCAGACGAACCAGGACGAATACAACACTTGTAAGTACCAAAAGTGTTACGATGGCTAATGCAACTCGTTTAGCTATATATTTTGCCATTCTTTTGTCTCCCTTCATTTTTCTTTATTTGATGGCTTTGATTATTTCACATACTTTCTATTGGCTGATACATACCAAATCTACCCCTCAAAATAATCAAAACCCTCAAATAAGCAGCCGGTGCGGACCAGTAAGTCCGCGCCGACCGCAAGGTATGTTACCATCCAACTGTATTATTCGCTGATATCTGCATATACCAGATCGAAGTCATATCCAACGAAGTATACGTTGAAGTTAGAAATCTTCGGATTGATCAGATACTGGTCTCTACGTAACTGAAGCGGTACCAGAGCGGAATCTTCTTCAAGGAAGATCTTTTCTGCCTGGAACAGCATATCCTGTCTTGTCTTAGCATCTGTCTCTGTCTGAGAATCTTTAAGAAGCTTGTCGTATTCAGCATTCGCATATCCAGAGTGGTTATACTGACCATCGCTGATCCACAGTTCCAGATAAGAGTATGCGTCAGAGTAGTCCGGAACCCATCCTGTTACTACCATATCGTAATCTTTCTTAGTTTCCAGCTCCAGTCTCTGTTTGTAAGTTACCTGGTTGATTTCTACTGTAATACCAAGGTTTTTCTGATACTGTTCCTGAAGAACTTCAGCCTGCTTCTTAGCACCATCTGTATCTGTTGTAAGAAGAGTGATCTTGATGTCTGATGCATTTGATACACCCATTTCTTTCATAGCAGCATCCAGATATTCTTTTGCTTTATCATTGTCATTCTCTGCCGGGAATGGTGTATATGGATAAGCTTCTCCGTATGTCTGGTCATCTGCCGCCTGCACGTTTGGAAGTACAAGTCTCTGTGCAACGTCATATACGTCATTGTTAACCAGCTTGTTGTATTCTGTTCTGTTAATTGCATAGTTCAGAGCAAATCTCAGGTTCTTGTTAGCAAGCGGTCTGTCTTCTGACATATTGAGCATGATGTAATCATCTGCACCTGTATAGTAGAATTCAGTATTTTCTGTATACTGATCTGTCATTTCAGTAGGTACAACTGTGATATCAACTTCACCCTGTTCCCACATAGCAACTGCTGTCTTAGCATCTGCAACTGTCTTTACGCAGATTTCATCAAGCTTGATACTGTCTGCATCCCAGTAATTTTCATTCTTAGAAAGGATCATTTCATCGCCGTGTTTCCACTCTGTCATCTTGAACGGTCCGTTATAAACAGATTTTTCCGGATCTGCTGCGTATTCTTTTCCGTATTTTTCTACATAATCCTGTCTTGTAGGACCAAATGTAGCCATGGCTGCCATGCTCAGGAAGTATGTAGCCGGATGTGCCAGTTCGATTACAACTGTCTTATCATCTGGTGCAGATACACCGAGCTGATCAACCGGTACAGAACCATTGTTTACTTCTTCACCGTTTTTGAGGATGTATCCGATGAATGCGTAATCGCTTGCCATTTCTGGATCCATAAGTCTCTGGATACCATAAACATAATCGCCTGCTTTTACGTCTTCTCCGTCAGACCATTTCAGTCCGTCACGAAGGTGGAATGTGTAAGTAAGTCCATCATCTGAGATATCCCAGCTTTCAGCTGCATCTGGTTTGATTTCGCCTTCCACGTTACGTGTCAGCATCGCATAGGTGCAGATTTCTGCTGTTGCACATGAGATAGAGTTACTGTTCTGTGGATCCATAGAAGGAAGGTCTTCACGAAGTGTGTAAGTAATTCTCTTCTTTCCTGATGAAGCACTGCTGTCATCTTTCTTGGCATCTTTGGATCCCGGTGTACCACAGCCAGCAAACATGGTTACTGTCATTGCTGTAGCAAGTAAAGCCGCTAATAATTTCTTTTTCATAAATGTTGTCCTCCTTTTTCATTTATAATTCTATTAGCTCATGTGTAGCACTGATCAGGTTTTCATATCCGTCTTTTGTGATGATGCCCTGATCCTCAAGTCTGACACCACCCCAACCCGGAATATAAAGTCCTGGTTCTACTGTCATTATGCTGTTCTCCTGTAAGATATTCTCACAGTTTAGTCCGATATTCGGAAGTTCATGGACGAACAGCCCAACTCCATGACCGATTCCTGTATAATTATACGGAAGGTATTCTGTATCTTTGATTGCTTCAAGTGAAGCTTCATAGCAGGAAGTTCCTGTCACACCGGCTCTTACAGATGCTTCTGTATCTTCTGTCATACGACGGCAGAGATCATAAACTTCTCTCTGTTTGGCGTCTGCCTTGCCGACAACTACCGTTCTTGTCATATCTGAAAGATAACCTTTGTACTGGCATCCATAATCCATCAATACGAAATCACCGTATTCGATTGGCTTACTGTCCGGAATTCCGTGAAGCAGAGAGCTCTTTGCTCCTGAAATAACGATTCCACCGTAAGGTTTGGTATCTGCACCTTCCATAACCATGTAATGTGCAAGTCTGGACGCGATTTCTTTTTCTGTAACACCCGGACGGATGTCTTTTATAATTTTTTCAAATGCTCTGGATGCGATATCGCAGGCAACGGTAAGGTTCTTGATCTCTTCCGGCGTCTTGATCGCGCGGAAGCCTTCGATTACGTTCAGCGTCGGAACCATCTCAGCACTGAGTTCAGCCTGCATAGAGTTCCATTTTTCAAATGTCAGATGATCCTGTTCAAATCCAATTGTTTTAACTCCATCTTTGTCTGCGCAATATGCAACAGCTTTCCCCATGCTGTAGCCAAAATCGATTCGCCAGTTTACAAGCTCATAATCCGGGCATTCATAAGATGCCTGCTCTGTGTATCTTGCATCAGTGATAAAATACTGATTCGCCTTTGTGATAAAAAGGAACGAGTCTTCCCCCGTAAATCCGCTGATACAACGTACATTCGCCGGCTTTGCAATATAAAACGCATCCAGTCTTTCTTTTTCCATGTACTCTCGCAATTGTGTTAATCTGTCCATTTTTGTTCTCCTCTCATGCACTTTTGTTCTTCCGAGACGGTATATTTACCAGATATGTCCGTCCCTCTGCGACAATGTAATACTTTACTAGACCGCAGTCTAGTGGTGTAAACAAAAGAACGCCATGATTTGCATCATGACGTCCTTGTCTTCTTTCAAAGGTCATAGTTTCACGCTATGACGTCTATGTTTAATTATTAGATTGTCCGTATTGTATGTATAAAAATGTAATCTTTATACACTTTCGTAAATAACACTGTCTTCAGAGTTGCGTGAATTTCGAAGAAACCCCGTTTCAACAGTTCAATTTTTACAAATTCACTCAGATGAATATTTATTCATATGTGTAACTTTTTCTTATTATAGAACCATACTCTAAGATTGTCAAGAGGAATGCTATTTATTTCACAATTTTATTTTCATTCCTTCCAAACAGTCTTGGTACATCCCGGTGATATACCCATATACTCACACAAGGTTCTTTTCCAGGATTGGAAATACTATGACGCTCTCTGCTCTTTATATATACACTGTCTCCCGGATGTAAACTGCAAATTTCTCCTTCCACCTCTACATTCAGAGTTCCTTTTATCACCATACACATTTCCGAAAAGGCATGACGATATTCTTCTTTTTTCGCAGATTCTCCCGGTCCAATCGTAATATATTCAAAAATTGATTCTCCCTGACCAAAGTCTGCAACCTCAACTGTTATATTTTCTTCCGGATAAAGATGCTTACTCATTTCTTCTCTGCGTATAACCGTCTTTCCCGGTATCTCGCCTTCCAGTGCATACTGGATATCAATATCCAGTGCTTCACAAATTCGCGCAAGACTGTCCACATTCGGAGATGTTTTATTCTGTTCCAGCATACTCAGATAGCCCGCTGAAAGTCCTGTATATTCTCCCAAAACCCGGATTGTCATCATTTTCTTTTTTCTGCATTCTCTGATCCGTTCACCAATATGAGCTAAATCCAGCATATCACACCCCCTGATTTTCGACTGATTATCTATATGCTACTGTATTTTTTCATATTTTGCAACCCTTTATTTTTGTAAAGTGTTAAAGAATTGGAAATATTTTTCAAATATTTTTGTTTTTCATGTCTTTAAAGCAAGAAAAGCAGACACGCCTTTCAACGTATCTGCCTCTCTTAGCATATAAAGCCTATTCTTCAACTGTAACTGTTTCGTCAGCATTTTCTTCGGTTTCAACAGTTTCTGCTGTCTCTGCCGGTGCTTCAGGCTCAGCATCATCATCCATATCAAAATCATCAAAACTGATTTCGTCGTCCATATCCATACCAAGACCTGTATCAAGCTTAACGTCACGGTATTTTCTCATACCTGTTCCTGCCGGAATCAGTTTACCGATAATGACGTTCTCTTTCAGACCGATCAGGTGGTCAACCTTACCTTTGATAGCAGCCTCAGTCAGAACCTTGGTTGTCTCCTGGAAGGATGCAGCTGACAGGAAGGAATCTGTTGCCAGGGATGCCTTGGTAATACCAAGCATGATCTGTTCTCCTGTTGCAGGCTCTTTACCTTCTGCTACCATCTGTTCATTTACATCGTTGAACTCAAGGACATCTACCATTGTTCCCGGAAGGAATTCCGTATCTCCTCTTTCTTCGATGCGGATTTTCTTCAGCATCTGACGAACGATAACTTCGATATGCTTATCGTTGATTTCTACACCCTGCAGACGGTATACTCTCTGTACTTCCTGAAGCATATAGTCCTGTGCAGCACGAAGACCTTTGATCTTAAGAAGGTCATGCGGGTTCACGCTACCTTCTGTAAGCTCGTCACCGGCTTCCAGAACAGCTCCATCCTGTACTTTAATACGTGATCCATAAGGAATCAGATAAGTCTTTGTCTCACCTGTCTGCTGATTGGTAACGATGATTTCACGCTTCTTCTTTGTATCGTTCAGGTTTGCAACACCTGCGATTTCTGTGATAATAGCAAGACCTTTCGGCTTTCTTGCTTCAAAAAGTTCTTCGACACGAGGAAGACCCTGTGTGATATCTCCACCGGCTACACCACCACTATGGAAAGTACGCATGGTCAGCTGTGTACCAGGTTCACCGATTGACTGAGCTGCGATAATACCGACAGCTTCACCAACCTGTACAGGTTCACCTGTTGCCATGTTGGCACCATAACATTTCGCACAAATACCGATGTGTGATTTACAGGTCAGGATTGTACGGACTTTCACTTTCTTAAGCGGTGAATTTCCATTTTCATCCACACCGTATTTCATGATCTTTTCTGCACGTTTTGGTGTGATCATGTGGTTTGCTTTTACAAGCACATTGCCATCTTTGTCACAGATTGTATAGCATGAATATCTTCCTGTAATACGTTCCTGAAGACTTTCGATTTCTTCATTTCCATCCATGAATGCATGCAGATACATTCCCGGAATTTCAGCATCCTTGCTTACACAGTCAACCTCACGGATGATCAGATCCTGTGATACGTCAACAAGACGTCTTGTCAGGTATCCTGAATCGGCTGTACGAAGGGCAGTATCTGACATACCTTTTCGAGCTCCATGCGCAGACATGAAGTATTCCAGTACGTCCAGACCTTCACGGAAGTTTGACTTGATAGGCAGCTCGATCGTGTGACCGGTTGTATCCGCCATAAGTCCACGCATACCTGCAAGCTGTTTGATCTGTTTATCAGATCCACGGGCTCCGGAATCCGCCATCATGAAGATATTGTTGTATTTATCAAGTCCGGTAAGAAGGGCTTCTGTAAGCTCATCATCTGTTTCTTTCCAGGTTTCTACAACCTCTTTGTAACGCTCTTCTTCTGTAATAAGACCACGCTTGAAGTTACGTGTGATCTTATCAACCGTTGACTGTGCTCTTGCGATCAGTTCCGGTTTCTGTGGCGGTACAGTCATATCTGAAATAGATACAGTCATAGCTGCTCTTGTAGAGAGCTTGTATCCCATTGATTTTACATGGTCAAGTACTTCAGCTGTAGCTGATGCACCATGTGTGTTAATAACTTTTTCAAGAATCTGTTTCAGCTGTTTCTTTCCTACATGGAAATCCACTTCAAGAACCAGTTCATTTCCTTCTTTTTCACGATCAACAAAGCCAAGATCCTGCGGAATGATTTCGTTGAAGATGAAACGTCCAAGTGTAGACTCTACTGTACCGGTCTTCTTTGTTCCATCCGGCATTGTCTTTGTCACACGTACTTTGATTCTTGAGTGAAGAGTAACAACTCCGTTCTCATAAGCAAGAATTGCTTCATTGACACTCTTGAATACTTTGCCTTCTCCCTTTGCACCAGGTCTTTCCTGTGTCAGATAGTAGATACCAAGGACCATATCCTGTGAAGGTACAGCTACCGGACCACCATCAGACGGTTTCAGAAGGTTGTTTGGTGAAAGCAGAAGGAAACGGCATTCTGCCTGTGCTTCTACAGAAAGCGGAAGATGAACCGCCATCTGGTCACCATCGAAATCGGCGTTGAACGCTGTACATACCAGTGGATGAAGCTTGATTGCTTTACCCTCTACCAGGATCGGTTCAAATGCCTGGATACCAAGACGGTGAAGTGTAGGGGCACGGTTCAGCATAACCGGATGCTCTTTGATTACATCTTCAAGCACATCCCATACTTCCGGCTGAAGACGTTCTACCATTTTCTTAGCATTCTTAATGTTGTGAGCAGCTCCGCTCTCAACAAGTTCTTTCATAACAAACGGCTTGAACAGCTCGATTGCCATTTCTTTCGGAAGACCGCACTGATAGATCTTCAGTTCCGGTCCTACAACGATAACGGAACGTCCTGAGTAGTCAACACGTTTTCCGAGCAGGTTCTGACGGAAACGTCCTGATTTACCTTTCAGCATATCAGAAAGGGATTTCAGTGCTCTGTTTCCAGGACCTGTTACCGGACGTCCACGACGTCCATTGTCGATCAGAGCATCTACAGCTTCCTGCAGCATTCTCTTTTCGTTTCTAACGATAATGTCCGGAGCTCCCAGTTCAAGGAGTCTTCTTAGACGGTTATTTCTGTTGATAATTCTTCTGTACAGATCATTCAGGTCAGATGTTGCAAAACGTCCACCATCCAACTGTACCATCGGACGCAGATCCGGCGGAATTACCGGGATTGCAGTCATGATCATCCATTCCGGTTTGTTTCCTGATTCACGGAAAGCTTCTACTACTTCAAGTCTCTTAACGATTCTTGCTCTCTTCTGTCCGGTAGCACCCTCAAGTCCTGCCTGCAGTTCAGCATAATCTTTTTCAAGATCGATTGCTTCGAGAAGTTCTTTGATCGCTTCTGCTCCCATTCCTACGCGGAAACCATTGCCCCAGTTTTCTCTTGCTTCCTGGTATTCTGCTTCTGAAAGAACCTGCTTGTAAGAGAGATCTGTCTCTCCCTTATCAAGTACGATATAAGAAGCGAAATACAGTACTTTTTCCAGAGTTCTCGGTGAAAGATCCAGGATCAGTCCCATACGGCTCGGAATACCTTTGAAATACCAGATATGAGAAACCGGTGCCGCAAGTGCGATGTGACCCATACGTTCACGTCGCACAGTTGCTTTTGTTACTTCTACACCACAGCGGTCGCATACAACACCTTTATAACGGATCTTTTTGTATTTACCACAGTGGCATTCCCAGTCTTTGCTAGGTCCGAAGATTTTCTCACAGAACAGACCGTCTCTTTCCGGCTTGAGTGTTCTGTAGTTGATTGTCTCCGGTTTTGTAACTTCACCTCTTGACCATTCCAGAATCTTTTCCGGAGATGCCAGACCTATTTTAATCGCATCAAATGAAATCGGTTGATACGTTGGTTCTTTTTTTGTTTCTGTCATTCTCGGCATCCTCCTATTCTAAATCCATGTCGTCATCAAAATCATCGTTCATATCGCCATCAAAATCGTCGAAGCTGTCATCTTCCTCCGGCTCATCTTCTACATCAACCAGCTCTCCTTCTGAGAATTCCTGCTTGCTGTATCCGTGTTTGCCGTAGTCTTCGTCGTTATTGTAGCGTCTGTCTCCTTCAATAATGTGATTCAGGTTTGTATCACCGTAATCTACACTTTCCATGATCTGAACCTCTTCATTGTTCTCATCCAGGACACGTACATCCAGACCGAGTGACTGAAGTTCTTTAAGAAGTACCTTGAAGGATTCCGGAATTCCCGGTTCAGGAATATTTTCACCTTTGATGATTGCTTCGTATGTCTTCACACGTCCAACCACATCATCGGATTTAACTGTCAGGATTTCCTGCAGAGTATAAGATGCACCGTAAGCTTCCAGTGCCCAAACCTCCATCTCTCCGAAACGCTGTCCACCGAACTGTGCTTTACCACCAAGTGGCTGCTGTGTTACCAGTGAGTAAGGACCGGTTGAACGTGCATGGATCTTATCATCAACCAGGTGATGCAGTTTCAGATAATGCATGTGTCCGATTGTTACCGGGCTGTCGAAATATTCTCCAGTACGACCGTCTCTCAGTCTTACTTTACCGTCTCTTGAAAGCGGAACGCCTTTCCACAGTGCTCTGTGGTCTCTGTTCTCATACAGATAATCCATAACTTCCGGAAGAAGTTCTTCTTTATGTCTTGCTTCAAATTCTTCCCAGGACAGGTTAACATAATCGTTCGCCAGATCCAGGGTATCCATAATATCAACCTCGTTTGCACCATCAAATACTGGTGTTGCGATGTTGAATCCAAGTGCTTTGGCAGCCAGAGAAAGGTGGATCTCCAGTACCTGTCCGATGTTCATACGTGATGGTACACCCAGTGGGTTCAGCACGATGTCAAGCGGACGTCCGTTCGGAAGGAACGGCATATCTTCTACAGGAAGTACACGGGAAACAACACCCTTGTTACCATGACGTCCGGCCATCTTATCACCTACAGAGATCTTTCTCTTCTGTGCGATGTAGATACGGACTGCCTGGTTAACTCCCGGTGAAAGTTCATCTCCATTTTCTCTTGTAAATACTTTCGCATCTACAACGATACCGTATTCACCATGAGGTACTTTCAGAGAAGTATCTCTTACTTCACGAGCTTTTTCTCCAAAGATTGCACGAAGAAGTCTTTCCTCTGCTGTCAGTTCTGTCTCTCCCTTCGGAGTAACCTTGCCGACAAGAATATCTCCTGCACGAACCTCAGCACCGATACGGATAATACCTCTCTCATCCAGATCTTTCAGTGCATCATCACCTACGCCTGGAATATCACGTGTAATTTCTTCTGGTCCGAGCTTTGTATCACGGGCTTCTGCTTCATATTCTTCGATATGAACAGATGTGTAAACATCATTCTGTACAAGACGTTCACTAAGAAGTACAGCATCCTCGTAGTTGTAACCTTCCCAGGTCATGAATCCGATCAACGGGTTCTTACCAAGAGCCATCTCACCATTAGATGTAGACGGTCCGTCTGCGATTACCTGTCCCTTTTCAACTCTCTCACCTTTGACAACGATCGGTCTCTGGTTGTAGCAGTTGCTCTGGTTGCTTCGCAGGAATTTGGTCAGCTTGTAAGTCTTTCTTGTCTTGTCATCCTGTTTGATTGTGATTTCGGTAGATGTTGATCTCTCAACAATGCCACCTTCTTCTGCAACGACACATACACCTGAGTCGACAGCAGATTTTACTTCCATACCTGTTCCGACTACCGGAGCTTCTGTAGTAAGAAGCGGTACTGCCTGACGCTGCATGTTGGATCCCATCAGCGCACGGTTCGCATCATCGTTCTGCAGGAACGGAATCAGTGCTGTAGCAACAGAGAATACCATCTTCGGAGATACGTCCATGTAATCAAACATTCTTCTCTCGTATTCCTGAGTCTCATCACGATAACGTCCGGATACATTCTTATGAACGAAATGTCCTTCTTCATCCAGAGGCTCATTCGCCTGTGCTACATGATAATTATCTTCTTCATCCGCAGTCATATATACAACTTCTTCGGTTACAACCGGATTCTGTGGATCTGTCTTGTCAATCTTACGGTACGGAGCTTCTACAAATCCGTACTCATTGATTCTTGCATAACATGCAAGAGAGTTGATCAGACCGATGTTCGGTCCTTCAGGTGTCTCGATTGGACACATTCTTCCGTAATGTGAGTAGTGAACGTCACGGACCTCGAATCCGGCACGGTCACGGGAAAGTCCACCAGGACCAAGTGCGGAAAGACGTCTCTTGTGAGTCAGCTCACCAAGCGGGTTATTCTGATCCATGAACTGCGACAGCTGTGATGACCCGAAGAATTCTTTAACAGCAGCAGTTACAGGCTTGATATTGATCAGTGACTGCGGCGAAATGCCTTCCAGATCCTGTGTTGTCATTCTTTCACGAACAACTCTTTCCAGTCTTGAAAGACCGATTCTGTACTGATTCTGGAGAAGTTCTCCAACTGCACGGATACGTCTGTTACCCAGGTGGTCAATATCATCATCTTTACCGATTCCATATTCAAGATGCATATTGTAATTGATAGACGCCATAATGTCTTCTTTTGTAATATGCTTCGGAATCAGTTCATGAATATTTTTATGAATTGCTTCTTTCAGCTCATCGATATCTCCGGCTGTCTCTTCCAGGAGTTCAGCAAGTACCGGATAGTATACCAGTTCAGTTACGCCAACCTCTTCCGGATCGATTCCACATACAGCTTTGAGATCTACCATCATATTAGAAAGTACTTTGATATTACGGTCACTTTCTTCTCTTGCGATCCACACATACGGAACAGCTGCATTCTGGATAGCATCTGCAAGTTCTCTGTCAACGACAGCTCCTGCTTCTGCAATCACTTCACCTGTCATCGGGCTTACTACGTCTTCAGCCAGCGTGTGACCTGTGATACGGTTCTTGAGCATAAGCTTCTTATTAAATTTATAACGTCCAACCTTTGCAAGGTCATAACGTCTCGGGTCAAAGAACATGCTGGTGATCAGACTTTCTGCACTGTCTACAGCAAGTGGTTCACCCGGACGGATCTTCTTATATAATTCAAGAAGACCTTCCTGATAGTTCTCTGAAGTATCTTTTGTGAAACTTGCAAGGATCTTTGGCTCTTCGCCAAAAAGATCGATAATCTCAGCATTCGTTCCAATACCAAGTGCACGGATCAGGACTGTGATCGGCACCTTACGGGTTCTGTCCACACGGACATAGAAAACGTCATTGGAGTCCGTCTCATATTCAAGCCATGCACCCCTGTTCGGGATAACGGTGCAAGAGTATAATTCTTTACCAAGTTTATCATGCGCAATTCCATAATAAATACCAGGTGAACGCACCAACTGGCTGACAATAACACGTTCCGCACCATTGATTACAAAGGTACCGGTTCTTGTCATGATCGGTAAATCACCCATAAAGATCTCATGTTCATTGATCTCATCTGTCTCTTTGTTGTGAAGTCTTACCTTCACTTTAAGCGGTGCGGCATAAGTAGCATCGCGTTCTTTACATTCCTCGATTGTGTACTTGGTTTCATCTGTGCACAATGTAAAGTCGACAAATTCCAGGCTCAGATGTCCGCTGTAATCGGTAATCGGAGAAATATCATCAAATACTTCTTTTAATCCTTCATCCAGGAACCATTTGTAAGAGTCGGTCTGAACTTCGATCAAATTAGGCATTTGGAGTACTTCTTTTTGCCGGGAATAGCTCATGCGCATACTTTTTCCGTTTGTGATGGGACGAATTCTGTTTTTCTCCATTTGACGTTTCACTCCTTATATGATAAATTTTCGGGTTATTTCCGCCTTATTCAGGGCGCACTTATGGCATACGTTTCCACAATAGCGCATTTTTTACTTTACCACAGGTTTTTCTCGATTGTCAAGTCTAACTTTTCAAAGAATTGTATTTTTATTGTATTTTATAATGTAAGTGGCAAAATTTACTTTCGGCCCCTTTGATACCGCAGAAAAGTACTAAAAATCAAAAGAGCGTACCACTGCAGGAAATCCTGCGCGATACGCTCTTGTCATTCACAGTGTGATAACCAAAATTACTTAAGGTTAACTTCTGCTCCTTCAGCTTCAAGTTTAGCTTTGATTTCTTCAGCTTCAGCTTTAGAAGCGCCTTCTTTAACTACCTTCGGTGCTCCGTCAACTAATTCTTTAGCTTCTTTAAGTCCAAGACCTGTTACTTCACGAACAACCTTGATAACTTTAACTTTAGACGCTCCAGCAGATACAAGTTCTACGTCGAACTCATCTTTTTCTTCTGCTGCTGCTCCGCCTTCTGCTCCAGCTGCTGCTACTACAACACCTGCTGCTGCGGATACACCAAATTCTTCTTCACATGCTTTAACTAAGTCATTTAATTCAAGTACAGATAATTCTTTGATAGCTTCAATAAATTCTGCTGTTGTTAATTTTGCCATTTTATTTTCCTCCATTTGATTTTAATGTTTGGCTCTTTCGCCTCTTACTGTTCCCACACTCGGATGGGATTCCGGTACAGATTACTCTGCTGCCGGTGCTTCTGCTTCAGCTTCTGCCGGAGCATCACCCTGTTCTGCGATCTGATTAAGAACACGGGCAAGGTTTGTAATAGGTGACTGTAAGCTTCCAAGTAATTTGGACAGCAGTACTTCTCTTGACGGAATCTTAGAAAGTTCCTGAATACCAGCTGCGTCATATACTGAGCCTTCAACTACACCTGCTTTTACCTCAAGAGCTTCTGCTTTCTTAGCGAAATTGCAGATGATTCTTGCCGGTGCTGTTGCATCTTCTTTAGAAATTGCAATAGCGTTCGGTCCTTCCAGATATTCGTCAAGCTGTGCGAAATCTGTTCCTTCAAAAGCTCTCTTCATCATTGTGTTCTTGCAAACTTTGTAGATAACACCTGCTTCTCTCAGCTGTTTACGAAGTTCAGTGTCCTGAGCTACTGTAAGTCCACAGTAGTTAACGATAACTGCTGACTGAGCATCTGTGAGATCTTCAACGATTGCCTGTACGATAGGTTGTTTTAATTCAACTTTTGCCACGAATGGTGCACCTCCTTGTAGTATTTTCAACTGCCAGAAAGTCTCGGTCCCAGCGGGGACTTTCATATCACGCAATCATGCGCTAAAAAACCTCCGCGCCAAAGCACAGAGGTTTACAAATTCAAATCTAATGAATCTTGTCTTCCTCGGTAGGCGTTTTGACCCTTATGCCTTACGGCACCTACTGTCTTCGGCAGTTACTTCGTAAATATAGCATACGTTTACCAGAAAGTCAAGTGTAATTTTTATTTTTTTAATTTTTATATTTTTATTTTTTTAATTTTTATTTTTTCAATTTTATCCAGTTTCTTCTATTATAAGTCCAGACCATCCAGCACTTCCTTCAATTCTTTTGCAGATGAAAGCAATTTTTCTTTTTCTTCATCGCTCAGTGGAATCTCAAGAACTTTTTCTGCACCTTTCTGCGAAACTATGGTCGGAACACTGATACAGAGTCCTTCCAGTCCGTATTCTCCCTCCATCAGACTCGTGACAGGAAGAACCGCATTTTCATTCATAACAATGCTTTCTGCAATTCTCGCAACTGCCATTGCCACACCATAATAGGTTGCACCTTTTTTCTGGATAATATCATAAGCGCTGTCCCGCACAGTCTTATAAATTCTTTCCATAGATTCCTGATGTTGATAATGTCCGCGAAGTTCACAGAAATCATTGATTGGAATTCCCGCTACATTTGCCCCGCTCCATACAGCAAGCTCACTGTCTCCATGCTCTCCGATGATATTGGCATGTACGCTCCGGCTCGCAACCTGAAGATGTTCACTTAACAGATAACGAAATCTCGCAGTATCCAGAACAGTTCCGCTTCCGAATACTCTTTCCTTCGGATATCCGGAAATCTTAAGTGCCGCATAAGTCAGAATATCCACCGGATTTGCTACAACAAGCAGGATTCCTTCAAATCCGCGTTTTGTGATTTCCGGAATAATCGATTTGAAAATTGCTACATTTTTGTGTACCAGATCCAGTCTTGTCTCTCCCGGTTTCTGATTTGCTCCAGCTGTAATGATGATCAATGAACAATCACTGATATCATCATAAGATCCCGCATATATTTTCATCGGGTGTGCATATGGTCTACCATGGCTGATGTCCATTGCCTCCCCTTCTGCTTTTTCTTTATTCGCATCGATCAGTACCAGTTCGGAAAAAATCCCTTTCTGAAGTAAACTGAACGCAGAGGACGCTCCTACAAACCCACATCCGATAATTGCTGCCTTTTGAATATTAACCATGACAAAGTGCCTCCTTTTAATTACTTGATATTTTTTTCACAGGCATAGGTTATCATTATTTTCCCCTGTTTTCAATGTTTTCATGCATTGTTCGTCAAAAAATGCACAATGTATACAGAATACTGTTTGTTAGGTTTCTTGCTGCGCAAAAAGACACCGTACCGGATCACTCCGCATACGGTGTCTCTATTATTTACATTTATTCAATACTGATTAAGCAAGCTTCATTGGGTTGATCTTTACACCAGGTCCCATTGTAGAAGTAAGTGTCACACTCTTAAGATACTGACCCTTTACTGCTGCCGGTTTAGCTTTGTTAATCGCATCGATAAGCGTCTGGAAGTTGTCAGCAAGCTGTTCTTCAGTGAAAGAAGCTTTTCCTACTGGTACATGGATGATATTTGTCTTGTCCAATCTGTACTCAATCTTACCAGCTTTGATTTCGTTGATAGCTTTTGTAACGTCCATTGTTACTGTACCAGCCTTCGGGTTTGGCATTAAACCTTTTGGTCCAAGTACACGTCCGAGACGTCCAACAACACCCATCATATCCGGTGTAGCTACAACTACATCGAATTCGAACCAGTTTTCATTCTGGATCTTCGGAATGAGTTCATCTCCACCTACGTAATCTGCTCCGGCTGCTTTAGCTTCTTCAGCTTTAGCGTCCTTAGCAAATACAAGGATACGAACCTTTTTACCAGTTCCGTGCGGAAGAACTACAGCGCCACGGATCTGCTGATCTGCATGACGTCCGTCACATCCTGTTCTGATATGAGCTTCGATTGTTTCATCAAATTTAGCTGTCGCGCTCTTCTTAACAAGTGCGATCGCTTCATCTCTATCATAGAGAGTTGCTCTGTCGATTAACTTTGCAGCTTCTACGTATTTCTTTCCTCTTTTCATTCTAAATACCTCCTAGTGGTGATTACGGGAATTCCCTCCCACGTATTTTTTCAGTTTCCTTACATTCTGCTTATGCAGTCTGAATTAGTCCTCTACTACAGTTACACCCATGCTGCGGCATGTTCCTTCGATCATGCTCATAGCTGATTCTACGGATGCAGCGTTCAGGTCTGGCATCTTAAGTTCTGCGATTTCCTTTACCTGAGCTTTTGTAATCTTAGCAACTTTTGTCTTGTTCGGAACACCTGAACCAGATTTAAGGTTGCAGGCTTTCTTAATAAGAACTGCTGCCGGAGGAGTCTTTGTAACGAAGCTGAAACTTCTGTCACTGTAAACTGTAATTACTACAGGAATGATCAGATCTCCCTGATCAGCTGTCTTTGCGTTGAACTGTTTTGTAAATTCAACGATATTTACACCGTGCTGTCCAAGAGCAGGACCAACCGGTGGAGCCGGAGTAGCCTTTCCAGCTGGAATCTGTAATTTGATATAACCTGAAACTTTTTTTGCCATTTTAAAGTACCTCCTTGTGGTATTTGCGGGGATTTCCCTCCCACGTGTTCATTATGCACTGCGCATAAAGTTACATTTTTTTGACTTCTGCGAAACTGATTTCTACCGGCGTTTCGCGGCCGAATAAATCAACATTGATCGTCAGGCTCTGCTTAGCCATATTGATAGTCTGAATCATGCCGACTGTTCCTTCCCAGGCTCCGCCTGTTACTGTCACAGTATCTCCTTCTTCAAAATCTACCACGATGTCTTCTTTCTGGATACCAAGTGGTGCCATCTCTTCATCTGTAAGCGGAACCGGTTTGGATCCAGGACCTACAAATCCTGTAACACCTCTTGTGTTTCGTACCACATACCAGGTATCATCGTTCATGATCATGTGGATCAGAACATATCCCGGAAACATCTTTTTCTGAGACGCTTTCTGTACGCCATTCTTCAATTCGACAACTTCCTGCATCGGAACACGGACCTCAAGGATCTCATCTTCCAGATGACGGTTCTCGATCGTCTTGTCAATGTTGGCCTTTACCTTGTTCTCATACCCTGAATAGGTATGCACAACATACCATTTTGCTTCTGCCATAAACTCACCTTTCCTGCATTACCATTTATCAGTATCTTATCTAACTAATAAATCTACCCCGAATTTTACCAGGATATCACAGATCGTGATAATCGCTCCTAAGATAACGGAAACAACTACGACCGCAGCTGTCTGTTTGGTAAGTGTGGTTTTGTCTGGCCAGATAATCTTATTAAACTCAGCTTTCAGACCTTTGAAGAAAGGAGTTTTCTTCTCTTTTGCCTTCGCTTTGTCTTTAGATTCGCCCATAACATTCACTTCCCTTCAACGACTATTTCGTCTCTTTGTGTAATGTGTGTGATTTGCAGAATCTACAGTATTTCTTTGTTTCCATGCGTTCCGGATGAGACTTCTTATCCTTTGTCATGTTGTAGTTACGATGCTTGCATTCTGTACATTCCAGTGTAATTCTTGTACGCACAACTTCCACCTCGCTTTTTATGTTCTAATTTTTAGTTGCATGACAGCTTGCGAGGCTGTCGTGAAAGCTTCACGCCTGAAACTTTCTTTGTTAAAAATAGGCATAAAAAAAAGACCTATACTTCCATTCGCTAGGTTAGTGTACCATACCGAAAGTATAAAGTCAAGAAATTAAATAATTTTTTGTGAAAGCCTTCGGACTCCGGAATCCGCTCTCATCCAGGCATATTCCCGGCACACAGGCTAAAATTTCAGCCGCAGAATGAAATCCGCGGCTGAAACTTCTTATTTACCTGTCACTTTTTCCAATGTGATATTCTACCTTCATACCACGCATGATAGTTCTTGATGCGATATCTACAAAGTTAAATCCAAATGCAATTGCAACGCAGGTTGCAAAAAGTGTGATCGTCTGTTCCAGGAGCATATGCATATTCCCGCTTACGCATGCATACATTACATAGTACAGATTCGGTCCAGGAATCAGCGGGAATACAGATGCTGTCAGGAAAATTGTTGATGGTGCTTTATTTATCCGCGACATAATAAATGCATAGAATGCAACGAATGTCGCCGCAATTGTAGTTGCAAGGAAGTTACTTGGACGCGCCTCATAAACAAGTGCATAAATCAGCCATGTAAAAAATGCTCCGATTCCACAGTAAACCACCTGCATTCCCCGGATCTTAAACCACAGTGCAAATCCCACGCAGGCTGCGGTACAGGAAATCAGCTGTACGATCAGATTCGGAGTAAGGATAAATCCTTCCGCCTCTACACCGCCAAAAAGAATCATCGGTATCGCCGTACCAAATGCGATTCCGGAAGCACCAAGCATGGAATTCATGATATTGATTGATCCGGAGATAAAGTCTTTCTGAAGCAGATCACGGATTCCGTTCGTCGTACTCAGTCCACTGATCAGGAGCATGACAATTCCGATCATGATCCGCTCCTCATGATCCGCAAATCCAAATTTAACAGACAACAGAATGATCATCTCTGCAATAAACGATAAGATCAGGTTATATGCCAGCAGGTTCTTCTCACGTTCAGCCAGCCAGTTCCCTGCTGCAACGATCACAATTGATACGATCACCGCAATGATCGCATCCCTTATATTACATCCAAAGAATACCGCGAATCCGGTACCACCTAAAATACCGGCCGCATAATGGGTGTACCACTTCTGTTCCGGTCTTCCCATCACCTCTTCAAACTGTCTTCTCATTTCTTTTGCATCCGGCTTTTCTTTACAGACTTTACGGCACAGATTATTCAGATAATCCAGCTTGTCAAAGTCACATTCCCCTATTTCTACCAGCCGGATCTGTGTAATAATCTGCCCTTCCGGTGTCTCTGCCGTAATCTGGATATTGCTTGGTATAACAAAAATATCATACTTTACAAATCCATAACTTCTGCAAATACGGTACAGACTGTCCTGCAGACGAAAGTTCTCCGCTCCACATCTAATCATAGCCTCCCCAATGTCCAGGATCCCCTGTACAATTCTCTCGTAATCGTATTTCACATTCATTTTCCTTTTCCCAAAACCTCTCTCTTTTGTTCTTCTTACAAAGCCAGTTGTTCCGCCCTCCCGAACACTTCAGCCATACGAAGTAATGATATCATGATGTATCAAAAAGTCAACTAAATTCGGAGAATTTCTTCTAATATGTTATTTTTCTCCAGCCTTTTTCAGTCCTTCTTCTTCCCGGAATGCTCCTGGTGTCATCCCATACATTTTCTTAAATATTCTTACAAAATAACTTGTATTATCTATTCCCACATCTGCGGCAACCCGAATAACCGTATCATTCGTCTTACACAATAATTCTTTTGCCCTCTCCAGCCTGTAATCGATCAAATATTTCACCGGAGTCGTCCCTATTCCACGCTTAAAGCATCGAAGGGCTTCACTTTTACTAATGTTCGCTTCCGCTGCCAGCCTTTCCAAAGAAATTCGTTCTTTATAATGGTTTTCTATAAACTGCATCATCTCTCTGAGCCGCGACTGTAAAAGGAGATTCTTATTCCGGGACTCTCTCTGTACAATATCCGGAACTTCTTCAAACAATTCATCCCATAATCTGCTGATCTTGTTCTGTATAATCAGTTCTTTTCTAAGCATTTCCTTTCCGGCATCTTTGTATATCTCATCCAGCAGACTTAATATACCACTATTTTTTTCTTTTTCCAAAATCACATATTCTTTACCATATGTAATTACAGGACTAACATATTTTTGATAAATTGCACTTTCCCGCGCAGCAAGCAGCTCTGGAGCGTGCAGGATATTTGGCATAAGCGCACCACCCGGTGTTTCAAAGCGGTGGATCACTCTGCTGTTTATAAAAATCCCCTCCCCCGCTTCAAGGATAATCTTTTCATTTCCAATCCTGCAGATTACTTTTCCAGATTCAACCCATGCCCATTCAATCTCATTATGCCAGTGCCATTCAACATAACCCTGACCAATTTCATCGATATCATCCAGATAATATTCAAAAGGAAACTCCGGCGTTCCGTGTTCACGTATTTCCCTCAGTGTTTCATCTGTTATTATCTCTGTTATTATCTCTGTTATTTGCATTTTCATTATACCTTTTGTGTTTTGAAGATATTGTACTATATTTTTGCGATATTCGTCAAGACATCCACCCCTCCAATATGATATAGTGCTATTTTGAAAGGAGCTTTTAAGAAATGAAAAAAAACACAAATTGTATGCAGACCATCTACGCTTGTTTTATTGGTTACATCGTTCAGGCTATCGTAAATAATTTTGTTCCTCTTCTTTTTGTCACTTTCCAAAATAATTACCATATTTCACTAGAACGAATTACCTTTTTGATCACACTCAACTTTATCATTCAGCTGTTTGTCGATCTTCTATCTGCATTCTTCATCGACAGGATCGGATACCGCATTTCGATTTTAATTGCGCATATCCTTTCTGCGGCAGGACTGATATTACTCACCGTTCTTCCGGAAGTTTTTCCCTCCCCTTATACCGGACTTGTAATCGCAGTTATCATTTATGCGATCGGCGGTGGACTTCTCGAAGTACTGGTAAGCCCGATCATTGAAGCCTGCCCTACTGATAACAAAGAAAAAGCAATGAGTCTCCTGCATTCCTTTTACTGTTGGGGGCATGTGGGCGTTGTTCTGTTATCAACCGCATTTTTCTGGTTTTTCGGAATATCGCACTGGAAAATCCTCGCACTTATGTGGGCTGTCATCCCAATATTTAACACTTTCCTCTTCAGAAGTGCACCAATCTACTCCCTTCACGAAGAAGGTGAACAGGGACTTTCTCTCAGAGAATTGTGCACCTCTAAAATCTTCTGGATGTTAATGCTTATGATGACCTGTGCCGGTGCCAGCGAACAGGCAGTCAGCCAATGGGCATCCACTTTTGCCGAGACAAGCCTGCACATTTCCAAAACACTCGGCGATCTTGCCGGTCCTCTTACCTTTGCAGCCTGCATGGGGGCTTCCCGGCTGCTTTATGGGAAATATGGAGACAGGATCCGGCTGGATCTGTTCATGAGAGGAAGCTGCATTCTTTGCATCCTTTCCTATTTATGTATTTCCATCCTTCCATTTCCTGCGCTGAACCTTTTTGGATGTGCGCTTTGCGGATTCTCCGTTGGAATTATGTGGCCGGGACTTTTCAGCACCGCATCCGTCTCTATTCCACGTGGCGGCACAACAATGTTTGCCCTCCTTGCACTTGCCGGAGATCTGGGATGTTCCGGTGGCCCGACGCTTGCAGGTCTGGTATCTTCCTACGCCGGCGGCAGTCTGAAAACCGGGATTTTCGCAGCCATTATTTTTCCGGCCGTCCTGCTCCTTGGTCTGATAAAATCAAAAAAATCTGAATAAAAAAGGAGTGGATCATTACCTGATCCACTCCTTTTTTATTCTCCAGAGTCCTGCTTGTATATCCCTCACAAGCTCTGTATTTCCATGTAACAATTCCTCATGATACCGCATCAGGCGCTGCCAGCTTTTCAGGATCTGCTGCTTCTGCATCGGATAAAAATTACTCAACACCGCATCCATCTCTTTGATTCCATACATCTCCAGCTGCTCCTGGAACTGCTTCTCATCTTTTTCATTTTCCCCAATATATTTGAGACAGAGAATCTTATTCCAGTCATACATATCAAAAAGCAGAACTTCATCCAATGGTACTTCCAGTGTCAGGAAATTGCCGCCCATCGACTGATCCACATTATAAGCTTCACGGAATGCCCAGTACGGATACTCCGCATCATCAGGTTTCTTCACATATTTCTCCATCTCACGCACAAACCAGGAATAGGCTGTTGTGAAAATCTTTGCACTCTCCTGATATTTTTTCCGCACATACGCCTCTTTGGAATAGCACACGCCATCCCGCTCAATTGCTTCGATTACCGGGTCTGCCTGTGATGCATATAAGGTTATTGTATTACATTTTTCACCCATTCTCTTCGCACCTCCCAGATGTTTCCATAACATCCATCACTTCCGATCTGGATCTTATCATCAAAAAGCCTCTTCCAGCTCTCCCGGATCTCCCGTTTGATCTCCGGATAGAACTGCGACATATACGCCTGCGTGTCGCTGACTCCATAGGCTTCCAGAAGCTCTTTGTGCCGCTTTTCATCCGCCTCGTCTGCCGGAATATAGGAATAGTTGAGGATCATTCCCCATTTTGTGAAATTCACTCCGGTAATCAGGGATTCTTCGATCTCCAGCTCCAGGATCACTCTTCCTTTTTCCGGAAGCATCGTTGCATCCTGCCTGAAGGATACCCATACCGGAAATTCCACATCCGCCGGTTTGTTCCCGTAGTCCGGTCCGTTCTTGACCAGCCATTCATAAACATCCAGAACCAGTTCCGAATGTTCTTTGAGATCCTTTATGATATACTCTCGCTTTACCGTATATCGTCCGGTCTCCTGAAGAACTTTCCAGACATTTTCATGCTGCTTTGACCACACTGTAATCTTTGCCATTCCATCACCCCACTAATGGTAAAATATATGTACTCCAACCGATTGGTATCTTTCGTCCTCTTTTCCCTTTATTCTCTCATTACTTCGTATCAAATCTGGTCACTGCCATATGGATCAGATACGGAATCAGAATGACCGGAATCGCAAGATATGCCAGCACACTGTAAGCCTTCTGGATCAGTGTCAGAAGCCCGAACTGTGCGATTCCAAAATCCACTACACAGCAGATAAATGCTGCCACAATTTCCTTTGTACCAATTTTACTTTTTTTACCCGTTTCCGTCTCTTTCTTCACTTTATCAAGACCACTGCAGATTCTCTTGACCATTGCAGCCACCATATTAACCGCCGTAGATACCGCTCCAAGAATGATCAAAACAGAAATCAGCGGCATCATAAATCCTTTTCCAACACCGCACTGTACCATAAAAAGTGTCGGGACACTCGCCTCGCTCATCTCCGGCTTGGTACAAACAGTCATAATCCCAAGCACAACCATGATCATCATAAGCGCATTGATGATCCATCCGATTCCCATACTTTTCACCGCGTCATCCGGCTTTTCAAAGCTCTTGGCATGCTGCACAAATACTGCCACATTTGCCAACTGGAAGGTTCCGTAAATGAATGCTGAATAGAGTGCTTTTCCAAAGGATCCGCCATTTGCCGTCATCTGCGAAGCAGTCTCCGTGATCTGCCCTGCCCCGGCAATGATATTCGGAATGTACACAATCAGAAGCCCTGCGATAATGCAGACTGACAGAACCGATGCAACCTTGCGCACCAGATCTGTTCCAAATACTGCCACAACGAAGATAAATATACCGATAATCAACGTACACAGCAGATACGGAAGTCCGGTCAGGGTACTTAAGGTCGCTCCGCCTGTCGCAAATGCAACTGCGGGAGCCACACACATCACACAGATATAAAGGACTTCAAACAAATTGGAAAATACCGGCGCAAACTTCCCGTAAAATGCATTGTTATAAGACCGGTAATCATATACCTCATGCTTTCTCGCAAACCGGAGGCAGTACGCGAAAAATACAGCATTATATCCCATGGCCAGAACCGGCATCAGAAGGCACCAGATTCCATAACGCACATAATAACTGTAGATCTGCGCACCTGAGGCAAATCCACCTCCGAAATGTGTTGTAAACCAGACAAACGCTACCCCAAGAATCATAGAGGAAGCTGCGGATTTCTTATTCTTCATGGCTCTGATCCTTTCTGACTCTTTCTTTCAGTTTCTGCATTGCATCCTCCAGCATTTCCCTGGTCACTTTATATGGATAATGTGCCACATCCGACATTTCCGGGATACGTTCCATGCTCTCTTTCCACTCATCCTCTGTAATCTCAATCTGTTCCAGAGATACCGGCAGCCCGATCTCGCGGTTCAGCTGATACACTTTTTCAAATTCTTCTTCCTGTCCATCTACAAGAAGTGCCAGAAGTACACCAAATCCCACCACTTCTCCATGCAGATGACGCTGTTCGATCACCGGATACTGCGTCAGAGCATAGAAAACCGCATGCGCAAGTCCGCTGTTGTAGGCCGGTGTGAAATCTTTTGTAAGGAAAATCGATGCAATTCCTGTTGTCACAACAATCGCCAGAACAACCTGCTCTACATCGTATGTACACAGTCCCTTTTTATGGTCTGAAAATGCTTTCGGTCCATATTCCAGAAGCGGATTCCTGCACATCAGGCTGACTGCCACACCAAGCGATGTGAAATGTTCCAGTCTCTCATCCCTTGATGAAATCGTTGCTTCATAATATTTTGCATAAGTATCGCCGATTCCTGCCCACATATACTGACTCGGTGCTTTTGCTATGATTTCTGTATCGATAAATGCATGCATGACCGGGCGCACGAAGAAATTCGGTTTCAGAAACGTACCATCCTCGTTATACATGATCGACACTGATGTACATGCCGAACAGTTGGATGCGATTGTCGGGAAGCTGAACACCGGCTTATCATCTGTGATGCACAGACATTTCACCGTATCCAGCGCTTTTCCGCCGCCTACTCCAAAAACCATGTCAGCCTCTTGATAAACTGGCATTTCCCGAAGCTTTTCTACTGTCTGATAAGTACAGTCTTTTCCATAAAGTTCTTTTCCTATAATCTCCAGATTCGTTTTATCCACTGCTGCTTTGATTTTATCAAATGCTGCATCAAGTGCTCTTTTTCCTCCGATCACAAGTACTGTCTTTCCATAAGATTCACAGACCGGACCGATTTTATCGTAAATCGCATCCCCGATTGAATAATTCGGAAGATGCACCTCATAATTTTCTAATTTCATATTCACACTCTTTCCCTTATAAAGACAACTCAAAAAGCCGGTACGGATACTTACGCTCCGCACCGACTCTGGTCTCTTTTCAGCTATTCTGATTAAATATCTAAAAGATCACTGTATACTTTCAGTGCTCCGTCTGTCTCATGGGCAAGTACACGTTTTGCAAGTACTTTTCCAAGCTGAACACCTTCCTGGTCGAAGCTGTTCACATTCCATACGAATCCCTGGAACATGACTTTATTCTCAAAGTGTGCAAGAAGTGCACCGAGTGTCTCTGGTGTCAGTTCTTTACCGATGATAATGCTTGACGGACGTCCGCCTTCAAAATTCTTGTTGCGGTTCTCGTCTGATTTACCGCATGCAAATGCTACGATCTGTGCTGCTACGTTTGCGCAGAGCTTCTGCTGGCTTGTGCTGTCCTGGATCACAACATCGGTTCCGATCTGGCTGTTCTTGAAGCCAATGAACTGAAGCGGTACTATGTTGGTTCCCTGATGGAGAAGCTGATAGAAGGAATGCTGTCCGTTTGTTCCCGGTTCTCCGAAGATCACCGGACCTGTCGGGTAGTCTACCGGCTCACCGAAACGGTTCACGGATTTACCGTTAGATTCCATATCCAGCTGCTGCAAATGTGCCGGGAAACGGCTCAATGCCTGTGAATACGGAAGAACTGCTGTTGCAGGATATCCGAGTACGTTGCGCTCATATACACCAATCAGGGCATCCAGCATTGCCGGGTTCTTCAGTAAATCTTCGTTCTTGGAAACTTCGTCCACTTTTGCTGCTCCTGCAAGGAACTGTGCAAATACTTCCGGTCCAAATGCCAGAGAAAGCACGGCTCCGCCAACTGCTGAAGTAGATGAGTAACGTCCTCCGATATAATCATCCATGAAGAATGCTGCAAGGTAATCATCGCTCTTTGCAAGCGGGGATGTCTCGCTTGTAACAGCGATCATATGCTTGGAAGGATCCAGACCTGCATTCTTCAGGGCATCTTTTACAAATGACTCATTGGTAAGAGTCTCAAGAGTTGTTCCTGACTTTGATACCAGAACAAAAATAGAATGTGCTACATCAATTGAATTCAGTACTGCTGCTGCATCATCCGGGTCAACATTGCTGATGAATCTGGCTTCCATCTTGAATGTGCCATTCTTCTTAGCCCAGTTTTCAAGTGCAAGATACATTGCGCGAGGACCAAGGTCGCTTCCACCGATACCGATCTGTACGACTGTTGTGAATTTTTCACCTGCTGCATTTGTGATCTCGCCGGCATGTACTTTATTGGCAAAATCTGCGATTCTCTGCTGCTGCTTAACATAGAATTCTCGCTTATCTACTCCGTCAGCTTCTACTTTATCTCCAAGCTGTCCTCGGGTGAGCTGATGAAGAACCAGTCTCTTTTCTCCTGTGTTGATCACTTCTCCATTGTAGAGTGCTGCATACTTTTCTGTCAGCTGCGCTTCTTTTGCAAGCTTTGCAAGTGCTGCAAGTACTTTATCATCTACTGCTTTTGCAGCGTAATTGTAAGTAAGATCCTCTGTCATCGGAACGCTGTAATTCTTAACACGCTCTGCTCCGTTCTCACCGGACATCACTTCTGCAAGATTTACACGTTCTACTTCCGAAAGCTCTTTAAATGATGTAAGTGTATCCAAATTGTTCCAATTAATCATAGTGGATTCCTCCTTATTCCTTTTATGATAGCAGGATTGTATCAGCCCTTTTGATACTCACGGATCTTTTTGTCCGTTCCTTGTATCATATAATAATCCAAGAAAATTATACTATGATGTGGTTATGATTTCAAGTCTGACGGTCGGAAACCTTTGCTCGTCTTTATGATAATCTTGTCAAATACCATGAATAAGGACGGAAGGATCAGCACAACAACCACCATACTGATCAGTGCACCTCTCGCCATCAGGATACACAGTGAACTGATCATATCGATATTGGAATAAAGTCCGACACCGATCGTTGCAGCAAAGAAACTGAGTGCACTGACGATGATCGACTGCGCGGAGAACTTATGCGCTGTTGTGATCGCGTCAAATTTGCCTGCTCCGCGGCTGCGTTCCCTCTGGTATCTGGTTGTCATCAGGATCGCATAATCCACGGTCGCGCCAAGCTGGATCGTACCGATTACGATCGATGCCACAAACGGCAGCTTTGTTCCTGTATAGAACGGGATTCCCATATTTACAAAAATCGCGAACTCAATCACACCAACCAGGATCACCGGAATAGTAACTGATTTAAACAGAAGCAGAATAATCACAAATACAATTCCGATGGAAACTGCGCTGACACGCTTAAAGTCTGTGTCTGTAATGTTGATCAGATCTTTTGTCAGCGGTGCTTCTCCTACCAGCATTGCACCTTCATCGTATTTATCCAGGATTTTGTCGATCTCTTCAATCTGCTTGTTGACTTTATCTGTTGCTACCTTGTAAGTTGAATTGACCATCAGCAGCTGGTACTTGTCATTTTTCAGCATACTGGTGACAGATTCCGGGAGCATATCTGCCGGAACACCGGAGCCGACCAGGTTATCCAGTCCAAGTACCCATTTAACACCATCTACTTTTTCAATCTCCTGTGACATCTTCTTGACATCAGAACCTGCAACCGAACTGTCCACCAGGATCATATGTGTGGTGTTCATATTGTAATCTTCTTTTAATTTCGTGTTCGCAATGACGCTCGGAAGATCCTTTGGAAGCGACTCGTCCAGATTATAGTAAACACCCGTGTGGTTGTTTCCGTAAATAGCCGGGAACAGAAGGATCACAAATGCTACTACATAAATCACGTAACGCTTTGTCACCTTCTCTGAAATCCTTCCAATATCCGGAAGCAGCGGTTTGTGTTTCGTCTTCTCGATCAGCTTATCACAGCACAGGATCATGGACGGAAGAACGGTTACACAGACCAGAACTCCGAAGATAACACCTTTTGCCATAACGATACCGATATCTTTTCCAAGCGTAAAGCTCATAAAGCAGAGTGCGATAAATCCGGCAACCGTCGTGACTGAACTTCCGATTACGGATGAAAATGTCTGGGAAATCGCGTGTGCCATCGCCCGCTCTTTATCTCCGTTATAGCGCACCTGCTGCTCCTGATAGCTGTGCATCAGGAAAATAGAATAGTCCATAGTGACACCGAGCTGCAGTACCGCTGCCAGTGCCTTCGTGATATAAGAAATCTCTCCAAAAAATACATTCGTTCCAAGATTATATACAATTGCGATTCCGATACTCAAAAGGAACAGTACCGGAACAAAAATCGATTCCATCGTAATTGCCAGAACCAGTGCAGAAAGTGCGACTGCGATCAGTACATAAAGCGGTGTTTCCTTTTCGGCAAGCTCTTTGGTGTCCTCTACAATCGCAGACATTCCACTTAAGAAGCACTCCTTTCCGGTGACCTTACGGATCTCGGTAACTGCCTTCATAGTTTCATCGGATGAAGTTCCGTCTTTGAAAAATACCGCCATCATTGTTCCGTCTTCTGTGTTGTACTCATCATAGAGCTTTGACGGAAGCATACTCTGGGGAACAGAAATATCAGCCAGCGAATCATACCAGAGCACATTAGCAACTCCGTCTACCTTCTCTACTTTTTCTTTCAGCTTCACGATATCCTTATCTTCCATGCCATCTACCATCAGCATCGAAAATGCTCCAATCCCGAAATCATTGGTCATGATCTCCTGACCCTGCATCGTTTCAATGTCTTCTGGCAAATATGTCAGTACATCATAGTTGATCCTGGTATTCACATACCCCCACACAGCCGGAATCAAAAGGATAATGCTGAGTATCAGTATCGGTACTCTGAATTTAACAATCTTTTTGCCAACCTTTACCATACTTTATTCCTCTTTTCTTTTTATTATTTCTCTCTTAATGACCGCTGGTCATTTATTTTACAAGACCAATATACAACAAAACTGACCATAAGTCAATTTATTTATTGACTTATGGTCAGTTTTTTTATAAATGATGAGTATTGCTGCTTTGTTCTTCATTGGATAAGCAAATATTTCACCATTAAACAGACTGTTCTTTTTGTTATTTGCGTCAAAAAACGGACAGTCCTACTCCCTGGGTCTGCCCGTTATTTACTCGATTTATCTAAGCATTTTCCGCTGCTTCTTCACGATTTTTACAAAGCACCTGTCCTGCTACATAGCATACTGCTGCAACTGCCATACCATTGATGGAAGCAATTCCCCATGACACAAGATTTGCCACAACCGCACCTGCAATTACACCGATCACCGCAAACCAGTTCACTGTTTTAATTTCTGCTTTTTCATTTTCATAGTCTTTCTTATTCATAAAATAGGAAAGCACCAGAATGATTCCAACCGGCGGAAGGGTACAGTTCAGTACATTCAGCCAGTTACAGAAATTGTAATACAGCCATACCGAAAGAATCGTTCCGATAATACCCGAAATCAAAACCATCGGTTTCTTTTTCTGCTGGAAAATATTTGCCAGTCCAAGACCTGCTGAATACAGTGCATTGTCATTGGTTGTCCAGATATTGAGCCCCAGAACCAAAATCGCCATATAGAACAGGTTCAAACGGATCATAACTTCAAAGATATCATTTCCGCCAACGAAAATATAGGCAATTGCCCCGAAGAAAAACATCAGTGAGTTTCCTATAAAGAATGCTATAACCGTTGCGATCGTGCCGGATTTGGCATCTTTTGCAAATCTTGCAAAATTCGGGGTTGCCGTTCCGCCAGATACGAAGGACCCGATTACCATGCCAGCTCCACCGATCACAGTCACAGATCCACTGGATACCGCAAACTGGTCAACAATCGTCCCATTTCCCTGCCGAACTGCCATCACCATTGCTACCGTTCCAAGAATCGCAACAAGCGGAACTGCAATATAGCTTACCACCGTAAGAGAATCAATTCCGAAATATGCAGAAGCGGTCATGCAGCCTCCTGCAACCAGTACCAGAGCCCACATCGCAGCCTTACTTCCACCGAGAAGCTCTCCTGATACCGGGATTGCAAACATCGCAACACCCACACCGAACCATCCGATCTGCGTGAAGCTGATCATTGCAGAAGAAAGATAAGATCCTTTTTCTCCAAACGCTCTTTTTGCCAGAAGGTCCATACTAAGTCCGGTCTTTGCACCTACATATCCCAGAAGTCCTGTATACACACCAAGGATCGCTCCTCCAAGGAGAAGGGACTTGATAAATCCCCAGAAATCAAGTCCTGCTGCCATCTGCTGTCCAACCCACATACTCGCCGAGAAAAATGTAAATCCCAGCATGATCATAAACATAGTCAGGAAACCTTTTCTGCCCTCTTTCGGAACCGCCTGGTTCGCGTAATCAATATCAACTGCCTTGTCTTTTGTATTTTTGCTCATTTTTTACCTCATTCCATTCTCTGATCAACTAGTTCATTCTTTTTACAGCATATATTTCTTCAAAGAATCAGTAAATTCGGTAATTCTCTGATCTGCCAGTTCTTTTAATGTAATATTTTTCATACTCTCAATATATCCCTGTTCCTGACGATACAGCCACTTGGTGTCTGCCGGACGGATTTTCTCATAATGGTTCTTCTCGATCCAGTCTTCGTAGCTGATCGGTGTCGGGTATCCAATCTTTTCGTCAAGCAACTCTTTGAAATCGATCTGATCCGCTCTTTCCCGGATTCCTTCCCAGAATTCCAGGACTTCCTCTACATGCTCATGAATCTCATAACGTCTTGCCCCGCCATCGTAGATGATACATTTCTCAAAAAGTGGGCTGCACATGGAAAGTGTCTCTCTTCTGAACTCCGGCGCGATGATTCCGTCCTTCCAGTAGAAGTCCACATCCGGAAGGTTGATTCCTGACACACCTTTATCCTGATAAGTACTGAAAACTCCTTCATAATACACGGTAATGAACCCTTCAAATTCCGGCCAGAACTCACGGATCTCTCTGGTAAGATTCTCAAGGATCTCAATTCCCTTTGTCCCACCAATTGTGAAAATGATAATATTACGAAGCTTTGCTCCGTTCTTCCTGTAAAAATCTGTCACATAGCGCAGGCAGTGGATCAGAGTCTCCCCACTTGCAATGATATCTCCGATCATAAGTGTGCTGTCCGGAACCATGGTCAGCTTACTATATTTGATTTCAAGCCCTGCAATCTCTTCATCCGCAAATACACGCTCACTGGATAAGAAACTGATATCGTGTACACGGATGTGCTCTCTGTAGCAGCTTTCCTCCAACGGATAGTTCAGCGCCCCTCTCAAGATAGAAAGAATATTTGCAGTCGTCACTTTCTTTTGTTCTTTAAAATAATAGAGCATCTGAGATGTGGAAGGAATCAGGCAGTCATATACCTCATATCCGACAATCTCAGGTGTGTTCAGAAGCTTTCTTGTCTCTGCTTCCGATACAACATAATATTCATTTACATAGTTCCCACCGGCCAGTTTATAACAGGCTACACCCTGTTCATTAAATTCCGGCACCAGCTCAACCTGATTCCAATTTTTCATCTGTGATTTTCCCCTTTTCTGTAAGTCCACTTTTCATGACAATAAACATTCTACAAAATGTTATGATGAAAGCGGGGGAATGTCAAGTGGAAAATTGGAATGTTGCCAACATTTTCATTTTATATAGAAATCTCCGTGATTTTATAGGTTTTCCATTCATTTGTAACATTTTTCCACCTTTATCCATACCTGTTTGCCACATTTTTCTTTGTTTTTCAAATAGTATTTGTAACATTTTTCTTATAAATATAAAATTTCAAACCAGACTACATATTTACAACAACGTATAAATCTTCTCTTTTGCATAAAAGGAGAACGATATCTCATAAAAAATACCGTTCCCCTTTGCTTTTCTTATCTCACCTGATCAATATAAAATTTAAATTTATCTGTTCGATAATAGCATTTGAAATTCTCGATTGGAATTTCTCTTCCATTCACAATGCCATATGTAATACAACGAAACAGAATAATCGGTGTTCCTTCCTCGATGTCCAAATACTCGGCAATTTCATCCTGTGCCCCGATCGCCTCAATCGTTCTTCTTGCCTTTGTTATCTTAACACCATAAACTTCTGTTATAATCTGATAAAGGGATTCCTCTTTCAAATCATACTTTGATAAACCCGGAAAAATCTTTTCCGGCAGAAAAGTCAGCGTATAGTTTAGCGGCTCTTTATCTGCATATAAGATTCTTCCTATCATATAAACATTATCACTGGTTGTAATCTCAAGTGCTTTTGCTCTCTTTACATTCGCATCAACCAGCTCTGAAACAACAACTTTTTTACTTGGTGTCAGTCCAAGCTTTAATACATCTTCCGTACAACTCGTAATTGAAAAAAGATTGTTGCTTCCTTCATCCGTCTTTACATAGGTTCCTTTTCCCTGGACTTTGTACAAATATCCTTCTGTGACCAATTCATCAATCGCTTTCCGGATCGTAATTCTGCTGACCTGATAAGTCTCCATCAATTCTCTTTCGCTCGGAATCGGCTCCTTTGAATCGTAAACTTCATTATCAATATTCTCTACGATTGCCTTCTTCACAAGATAATATTTAGGTAACTTTTCGTCGAACATCTCCTTCACCCCATCTCACCTTTTTTGATCACAGAATATTCCAAGTGTTAACACATAGCTTTAAATTCCCTGATCTTTTCTTTCATTGCAGGAATATTTTCATGAAGTTTTAGAATTGTACTGCCAACGAACGCTGCATCCCCGCCTGCCTCTCTTACTAGTCTTACATCTTCTGGTGCATGAACGCCTACCCCACAATAAATAGGTCTTTCAATTCCACAGCTTCTTAAATACTCTACACAATCTTTTAATGTAGGATATTCCTCATTTTTTTGCTGTGTATCATACGGCTTCGCCTGTAAATATACAAATCCATTTGATTGTTTTGCCATTTCCACTTCTTCTTTTGGTAAATGGAACTGTACATAACAAGATACCTGAAGCCCCGCTGCAATTATCTTATTTTTAATAATATCATCTTTTAAGCCAACAAGCAAAATATCTTTTAAATTATTTGACAGGCAAAACTCAATAAATTTGTCGACGCCAATCTCTTCAACTGTATTTTCATATGCCAGAACCAGAATCTTCACATCTGGAAGTCTCTTCTGGATAGCAACAATAGAATCCATATATTTTTCGTAATCATCACAGGCTTCCAACGCTTTTTTCATTCTTCCTGCAATATAATCACTCTCCAGGTATGGATTTCTGGATGGGAAATCCACTTCCATCATTTTGCATCCTGCATCTGCATATTCTACTGCCATATTATAGCTTGCTTCAATTGTAGGATATCCATTTGATAAATAACAAATAATCTCCATTTTTATTCTCCTCTGTACACCTTGATAAATAATTCTTTAAATTCGTCAATTTCCGGAATAACCGGATTTGTTTTTGTGCATCCATCAGCTTTTGCAAGCGGAGCCATCTCATCCAGTTTTGCCATATATTTTTCTTCATCCGGAATGATTTCTTTAAAGCATTTCGGAATATTTAACTTTTCATTTAAAGCTTCTACTGCTTCATGAAGATTTTCTGCTCCGATTCTCTTTGCAAATTTTGCATAAACTTCTTTTGCAGTTTCATTCTGCTCATTATATCTAATGATATATGGCAAAATAATGGCATCTGCCAGACCATGAGATACATGGAAAATTCCTCCGATCGTATGAGCCATAGAATGTACAATTCCAAGTGATACATTCGTAAATGCAATTCCAGCTACCATAGATGCCTGTACCATAATCTCTCTTGCTTTTATATCATTACCATTCTCATATGCTACAGGTAAAGTTTCCATAATATCCTGGGCTGCCTGACTTGCAAGAATATCTGACAGATAATTTGCACGGTTTGAAGCAAGTGCTTCCAGTGCATGGGTAAGCGCGTCCATTCCTGTCTCTGCTGTAATCTTAGCCGGCATAGACATTGTTACTTCCGGATCACAGATTGCGATATCCGGCATCATTTCCATATTTCCAACACCATGCTTTAATCCTTTTTCATTATCTGAAATTACGATAGAACGTGAAACTTCACTTGCCGTTCCACTTGTTGAAGGAATACAACACATTCTTGCTTTACCTCGTAATTTCGGAAATTCATTCGGCGGAAGAATATCTTCCATCTGAGTCAGTTCCGGATGTTCATAAAAGATCCACATTGCTTTTGCAGCATCCATTGCTGATCCACCGCCAAGTCCGACAATCAGATCTGGTTCAAATTCCAGCATTTCATTTCTTCCTCTGAGTACAGTTTCAAAAGACGGATCTGGTTCTACGCCTCTGATAACCATTGTTTCAGCACCGGTTTCTTTAAAATATCCTTCTACCTTTGCCAGCATTCCACTCTTTTCCATGCTATGTCCGCCAATAACAATACTGACTTTTTTTGCTTTAATTGTCTTAATATATGCAAGACTTCCTTCTCCAAACATCAATTCTGATCCTGCAAGTTTCATTGGTCGCATCATTTTTATCTTCCTGCCTTTCTCTATTTCAATCCGTCTAATACTTTCTTAACCAGTTCATAAGAGATTGGATTTGTTAAAATTCCTCCCTCTTTCAAGCTGGAACCGATAATCGCACCATCTGCTGTCTGAAGCTGATCATGAATATTTTCTGCATTTACACCACTTCCTGCAAACACCGGAAGGTTTACAACATTTTTCACTCTCTTAATCAGATCCAATGGTGTCTCTTCTCCAACCTGTGTACCTGTAACAATAATTCCGTCTGCTCCGTTTGATGCAGCATCTTTTGCTGACTGCTCAATTGTAATATGCTCCCTTAACATATGTGCATGTTTTACCTGCACATCGGCAAGGATCTTAACATTTTCCTGCCCCATCATCTTACGATATTCCATACATTTCTTTGCACAAGGCTGAATAATTCCATCTGTAAACAATACTGTGTCTACAAATACCGGAACTCTGATAAAGGAAGCTCCTACCATTGCTGCAATTGCAATATCAGCCTCACAGTCATTAAACGCCGCATCAAGTCCTACCGGAATCTGAACTGCCTGTTTTACAGCATATGCAGCAGCTGTAAGGGCAGCTACCTGTGCCTTGTTCAAAAAAGCCGAAAACGGTGTATCTCCCATGTTCTCTACAATAACAGCATCTACTCCTGCTTTTTCAAGTGTAACCGCATCTTGAACTGCACGGTCAATAATTCTCTGATAATCCCCATCAAATCCAGCTGTTGTCGGAAGCGGAAGACAATGCACCATTCCGATTACTGTCTGTGAATTTAAAGTAAGTATCTCTTTACTCATGTTTACCATCCTCTCTTTTTACATGATAATTATAAATTCCTTCCAGCGCTGTTCTACAGAGTAAATCCTCTGCATCTACACGATCCTGTCCCTTTAAAGTTTCCTTCAAATTTTCAAGTACCGTAACCACTGTTAAAATACAGGTCTTAACTCCCATCAGTCGTCCCAGTGTCAGAATACATGAAGATTCCATATCGATTCCTGTTACCCCAAGTTTCTTGACCTCTTCAAATGTTTTTGACATATCACGTCCACACTCCAGAGAAAATTTAGAATCATGCATACAACTGTAAAATCCATCCATCGTACAATTAAGTCCATTTAAATACCGTTTTCCCATCTGTTGAACTGTTTCGTTCATCACATTGACAAGTTCAATATCTGCAACCGCAGGGTAACTCAGATCCACATAAGTCTGGCTGGTTCCTTCACGCCTCATTGCGGCAATCGGGATCATAAAATGTCCCAACATATCATCCTGCATCGACATTACAGTTCCCATTCTCACAGCAACTTGCATTCCAGACTCATACATCTCTTCCATCGCAATCGCTGCGGACGGTGCCCCGATTCCCGTCGACGTTACTGTAATCTCTACTCCTTTATAGGTTCCTGTATATGTATTGAACTCTCTCATGAATGCAACTTTTTTGGGGTTATCCAAATACTTTTTTACAACTTCTACTCTCCATGGATCTCCCGAAAAAAGTACATATTTCGCAACCGTTTCTTCGCTTGCTCCCATATATAATGTACTCATCTGCATTTCCCCTTTCAGTGTAATGTTTCAAATTTCTGTAATAATTCCTGTTCTGTTGGCGCATTTGTACAGCACCCTTCTGCCTGTAAAACAAAGTAAGATAATACACTTCCAAGCCTACAGCAGTCTGCCGGAGAATATCCGTGCAAATATCCATAAACAAATCCTGCCATGTAAGCATCTCCCGATCCAGTTGCATCTACTACCTGTTCCACTTTACAAATTCCAATCTCTTCTTTCCGTATTTTTCCGTCTTCCCGCACATAGCAAATGCTTCCGTCTTTTCCCAGAGTTGTCACAATAATATCTGCTTTTCCAATTTTAAACAGCTCTGTAATCGTATTTAGTCCGAAAAGCTTTTCAATAATTTCACATTCTACTTCATTTGTGAAAATGATTTTGCTTTCTGTTAACAATTGTTTCAAAAATGGTTCTGGAAATGCATCAAAATCATCTTTCATTCCAAAAACTACCGGTACATGATGCTTTTTACATTTTGCAAAAAACTCTTCATTATCTGGTCTTGATGCAACGGTTATCACTCCCAGCTTTGCCGTTTCAAACAAGCTGTCTTTCATTTTCTGTGCATATCTTCCATCCATTGCTCCAGGATAAAATATGGTAATATGATCGTTATTATTATCCTGTAACAAATAACATACACTGGTTGCTTCCTCTGCTATTTGTGTAATCCCATCCTGTGGTACATTTCCTTCTTCCAGAAACTTTTTAAAACCATTACTTTCATAATCTCCGCCTACTCTTAAAACTGGCATTGCCTTCATTCCAAGCTGGCAAAGTGCATAGGCAATATTTACAGAACAGCCTCCGTAATAAATTTTTGAATTGGATTTATTTGTAACCAGTGATGTAAATCCCACTTTGGCAGGTGTTGCTATTTTTATAATGTGATCCATACTTACATAGCCGCTTGTCAGAACATCTACTTTCATTATCCGTGCCTCCTACAACTGTCCCTCTTCCAGCATCTTGCTGAATGTATTCATATCAATGACTTTTCCCAGATACTTATCAATATCTGTCAGATGAACTTCATTAACTGTTTCTGAATTCGTTGCCACACATTCCCGGATAACATATGGGTTGTAATTCAGATAAAATGCATCTGTCACCGTTGCCCGAATGCAGCAGTTTGTTTTCGTTCCAACAACGACTACATTTTCCACTTCATTTTCCCGCAATACCAGATCCAGGTCTGTGCCGAAGAATCCACTGTACCTTCTCTTTCGGATGACATAATCTTTCTTTTCATCAACTTCCAACATTGGATCAATTTCAATTCCAAAAGTCCCTTCTATACAATTTGGTCTCATGGACTGTGCTTTTTTATCTACTTTATCTTTTCTGTTACAGTGCTGTAAAAAAACAATCAGCAGTTCATGTTTCCGGCTTTCATCCAGAACCTTTTTGATCCGTGGAAGAATCTTTTGATTCTCAGGATAAAATACCAGACCTTCCGGATCCGTAAAATCGCGAACCATGTCCACAATAATCAATGCTGTCTTTGCCATTTTCTTCCCCCTTAGTCGAACTTGTATCCTCTTACCTTAACATCCTTAAATTTCATAAATGAAACAACTGCAAGCACCGCTACCATAATGATATACGGAATCGTATCGAACATTCCCGCTGCCGGTCCTGCATATACACTTAAATTGACTGCAAGTGATCTTGCAACACCGAATAAGATTGCATAGAGTGAAGACTGTACCGGTTTCCCCTGTCCACAATAAATTGCTGCAATTGCGATAAAGCCTCGTCCTGCTGTCATGTCACTTGTAAACATTGCCATTCTCTCCATTGATAAATTGATTCCGGCTAATGCACAGCAAAATGCTCCAATCAGAACAGCAATATATTTGTATTTCTGTGTTTTCAGTCCAAGACTGATCGCTGAATCTTCATTTTCACCAACAACTCTGACATAGATTCCAAATTTTGTTTTGTACATCAGAATAGCTGCTGCCGCAATTCCAATAAATGCCAGATATGTAATGACCGGATGACCACTTACGATTCCACCAATCAGCGGAATACTCTTGATGCCCGGTATATTGATCTTAAAATCTGCAACTCCTACATCTTGAAGACTGATATTAGCAAGCTCCATAACTTTCAGTACAAATTTTGCAATCGCTGGAACAATCAAGTTAATTCCAAGACCGATAACAATAACATTACCATTACAAGTAATTCCTAAGAATGAAAATACAAGTCCCCACAATAAAGTCGTTACGATTGCGGCAATCACTGCCAGAGCCACACTTCCTGTCAGATACTCGACTAACACTGAAATAAATGCTCCATTCAGCATCATTCCTTCCAGTGCGATATTCAATACATTTGCTTTATATGCAAATATTCCACCGATCACGCATAGAATAATAGGAGCACTATGGTATACTGTGTCATACAAAATACTATTTAATAAT
Organism: Allocoprococcus similis; assembly: GCF_054660775.1. NCBI lineage: Bacteria > Bacillati > Bacillota > Clostridia > Lachnospirales > Lachnospiraceae > Allocoprococcus > Allocoprococcus similis. The sequence goes on along the minus strand of NZ_BAAHSG010000005.1, from coordinate 80,887 downwards.
TCCATTATGCATCCTCCTTTTTCGCCTTTTTAAAACGGCCAAATACGCTTGTTTTATCACCAATAAACTTAACTGCCAGGAACAGAATGATCATTCCCTGAATAATTGCAACGATTTCTTTCGGAACTGCAGTATACATATTGATGCTGTCACTACCGGTTTTTAATGCAGCATAAAAGATTGCCGCGATCAAAATTCCAATTGGCGAATGTCCACCGAGCAGAGCAATCAACATACCATCCCATCCAAGGCCAGGATTTGCAGAAAATGTCAGCGTATATTTAAACTGATCACTTAACATCCATCCTGCTCCTGCTATACCGGAAAGTGCGCCACTGATCAGCATCATGATAATGATTTTCTTGCCGACATTCATACCTGTTGCTTCTGCGAATTCCGGATTTTTTCCGATTGCTGTAATTTCATATCCCAGTTTTGATTTTTTCATAACAAAATACATAATCACCAGAATAATCATTGCAATTACAAAAAACATAGTCATTCTTGATGCTCCGAATCTTTTGAACATTACATCCTCTTTAATCGTTGGTGTAGCCACATACCCTGCACTCTTATCTTTGAATACACCGGTGGTTAAAAATTCCAAAGTCTTTGAAACTGCATAGTTTAACATCAAAGTTACAACCATCTCATTTACATTACATTTTGCTTTCAAAATTGCCGGAATCAATGCAAATAACATTCCACAAATAATTGCAACTAAAAAGCAAATCAGTTTACTTATAAATGGATTGGAAATGTTAAGATATGCTCCAGTGATTCCTGCAAAGAATCCTCCCAAAAGCATTTGTCCTTCTACACCCATGTTGTACAGATTAGCTTTGAATGTAATTGCAATCGCAAGTCCTGTCAAAATAAGCGGCGATGCATAATGCAGCGTATTCATAAAGCCTTTTTCTGTCAAAAGTGATTTCCTGATCAGTACCCCGTATGTTTCCAGTGGACTTTCCCCAATCGCCGCAATAATAATTGCTCCAAATGCAAATGCAAGAATTACCGGAAGTACAGAATTGACAATTCCTTTTATAATACTATCTTTCTTTTTCATGATCCTGTTCCTCCTTTCCAATTCCAGCCATCAAAAGTCCCATAGCAGCCATAGACACTTCTTTCGGTGATACTTCTCCTGAAATCTTACCTTTATACATAACAATTACCCGATCAGATAAACTCATAATTTCTGACAGCTCACTTGAAATCAAGATAACAGTATTTCCTGCATCCCTGAATTTCAGAATCTGTTTATGTATGAATTCAATAGATCCGATATCAACGCCTCGCGTTGGCTGGCAAGCAATCAGAAGTTTTGGATTTGCTGAAAGCTCTCTTGCAATGATAACTTTCTGTGCATTTCCTCCTGACAGATTGCCTATATTACCATTCACATCTCCCAGACGGATATCAAATTCTTTGATATATTTATCTCTTTTGGCATTGATTGTTTTCTTATTAAAAAGTCCGTGTTTACAAACATCTTTTTCTCCATGATATCCTGCTATACAGTTATCGGAGACCGTCATTTCCCGGCACAATCCCTGTGCATATCTGTCCTCAGGAATAATTCCAATTCCCGCTTTTCTTAATTTTTCCGGCCACCAGTTTGTAATATCTTTACCGTCAAAAAATACTGTCCCTTTCGTTGATTCCATCAAGCCAGTCATAAGCTTTACAAGCTCTGACTGTCCGTTTCCTTCAACACCGGCTATTCCAAGGATCTCACCTTTATGCACTTCAAACGACATATCTGATACAACTTCTTTTCCGTAGTCATTTACAGTCGTAAGATTTTCTGCTTTGTACATAATCTCTGATTCAATCTGTTGTTTTCGTTCATTATTTACAGTAAGAACAACATCTCTTCCAACCATCATCTGTGCCAGTTCCCGTTCACTTGTGTCCTTCTTTAATACATTTCCAACAACTTTTCCCTGTTTTATTACGGTAATACTGTCTGCCAGTTCCATTACTTCTCTTAATTTGTGCGTAATAACAATGATTGTTTTTCCCTGCTCTTTCAAATTTTTGAGCGTTGCAATCAATTCATCAACTTCCTGTGGTGTGAGTACGGCTGTCGGCTCATCCAGAATCAATATGTCTACATTTCTATATAACATCTTTAGAATTTCTACTCTCTGACGTCCCCCGACAGATATATCTTCAATCTTATCTGTTGCATTCAATTCCAGATGATTTTCCTGAATCAGTTTCTCAACTCTTTTAATTTCCTCTTTCTGATCGATAAACGGAGTTTTCATTCCGCCTTTTTTCTGTGTAATTTCCGCACCCAACAGTATATTTTCATATACGGTGAGAGACGGCACCAGCTTAAAATGCTGGTGCACCATCCCTATCCCGTTTGCAATCGCATCAACCGGGCTGTTCAGTGTAACTTCTTTTCCCCGGATCAGGATTTTCCCGCTTGTTGGCTGCAGCAATCCGTAGAGCATATTCATCATTGTAGATTTTCCTGCACCGTTTTCACCTACAATACATTTAATCTCCTGTTCTTTTACATCCAGATTAATATGATCATTTGCGACAAAATCGTTAAATTTTTTGGTCAGATCAACCGTCTGTATCATGCTGTTCATATTGCTGCTTCCTTTCTGTCAAAACAACTATTTTACTGTAACATTCGGGCATTTAGAAGCATCGAATTCTTCTCCACTCTGTGCATCCGTTACTACAATTGTTCCATCTGAAATCTTGTCTTCTACATCTTTGATTTCAGCTTTGATTTCTTCCCATTTGTCTTTTCCGCTATCCTGTATATGTTTGCTGATTTCTGAAAGATCTGTAATAGAAGCCGCGCCTGATGCTAATGAATATGTCTGTGCGCGATCCATCTTATCAATCTTTCCATTTACTGCTTCTTTTACAATGTCATATACAGGTACTTCTGTATTTTTAATAACACTTGTCAGAACATATCCTGGCTGCTGATCATCTTTGTTAGCATCTACCTGAATTGCAAGCTTTCCTTCTTCTTTTGCCTTTGATGCAACACCATCACCTACAGAACCAGCTACTGAAAATACAATATTTGCTCCCTGATTATAATATGTTCCTGCTACTGTACTTCCTGTTGCAGAATCAGCAAATCCTGCATCATATTTTGCATAGTAATCATAATTTACACCCAGCTTTTCAGCTTCATAGTTGATACCTTCAATATATCCATAAGAGAATACTGTGATACCGTTTGAATTTGTTCCTCCGATAAATCCTACTGAACGTCCACCATCATCTGCCGGTGTAAAATTATAGTCATCTGTACCAAACAAAGTTTCTGCATTTTCATTTACCAATGTAGTAAGTGCACCTGCTACGAAAGATGCCTGATGTACATCAAACAGAACACTGATTACGTTATCATGGATTGTCTTTCCGTCTTTATCCTGGTTTGGATTATCATTTACACATACAAATGTTGTATCCGGATACATCTCTGCAATTGGCTGTGCTCCACCAGTCCCCTGAATCAGTGCTTCAAAATCATATTCCAGATTGAAAATTACATTGTATCCGTCATCAGCCAGTGATTCCAACGCCTGCGGTACACCTGTTGTAGGCTCGACAACCTTGTATTCAATTCCAAATTCATCGGCAGCTTTTTTTGCTCCTTCCACAGCAGACTGATTATATCCATTATCATTCTGTCCGGCAGCTGAACAAATAATTGCAACCTTTACATCGCTTCCCTCTTTTTTTTCCGCTTTTTTCTCAGATTTTCCTCCACATGCTGTCAAGCTTCCTGCTACCATTGTCATTGCAAGTAAGCATCCCAATGCTTGTACTACTCTTTTTTTCATTTTTCTTCCTCCTTCGTTATGATGTCATGTCGTCATGACCAGTTCCTTTTTCTTTAATATACAACTTGGTTTCAAAAATGTAAATACTATTATTTATTTTTGTCATATCCAGCAATTTCATACTATATCTTTTGTGCATTTATAACAAAAACTCTCTTTCTTACTATTTCACATCATCTGTATAATATTTTCTTTATATCCATATAATCCTTCCCTAAAATCAAATATTTTTCCAATAAAAAAGAACATCCCCGCCTCCAGGAACATTCTTTTCTCCATTTATCTATTTTTTATTTACATCACCATCTGGAACACCAGCACCATCAGCGGCATCGTCACGATCGTCCCAAGTGTCGTCAGCACATTGATCGTGCTCGCATACCTGGAATCATTTCCATACACCTGACTCATCTGCGTAACTGTCGAAGCTGCCGGTGCAATGATCGCCAGAAATACGATCAGAAGGATCTTCTTCCCATCTGCATTCCATCCAACCAGTCCACTGATTTTCAGGATCAGAAGCGAAATAAACGGAATTCCGATCAGGCGCATAAATGCAATAAAATACGCCTTCTTATTCGTCAGAACCTTTCTGATATTCATTCCGCCCATCAGCATTCCGATTACAAACATACTTGCCGGTCCCACCATTGCCCCGACAGAACTTAACGTACCGGTTATGATTTCCGGCAGCCGGATCTTTGCAAAGAACAACACGATCGCTGCTATGATCGTAATGATATTGATATTGGTAAATATTTTCTTCAGGTTAAATCCTTTTTCATGGCTCAGTACATTTTTACAGTGTGTCCAGAAAAAGATGGTCTGAATCCCCATAAACACACATGCATAAAACACCCACTCTTCGCCAAGCATAAATGCCACAAGCGGTACGATCATATTTCCTGAATTGGAATAGTAAATGGACATGGTTTCCACTTCATTCAGATGCAGGACTTTTCCGATCAGATTCACAATCGGGAGCAGGATAAATAAAAGAAGCAGTGACGCGATGCATGCCAGCATAAGGCCGCTCACCTTTTCCGGGGTATAATCCACCTGAAATGCATTCAGAATCACACATGGCACGATCAGATATAATACCAGTGTTGACAGTACCTTACTGTCTTCATCCTTCAGAAATCCCATTTTGACTATCGCATAACCCATGAATATCATAATGAACAGCTTTGCGATCTGCTCCATCAGAAGTATACTCAGTTCCATTTTTGCCCTCTTTTCTTTCTCATCAAAAGAAGCGGATTGCCAGACGCAACCCGCTTCCCATTATTTCATTTCTTTTCTATCGGTTCATTTCTCGTCTGTCAGATTTTTCCATCCTTTAAACAATATCAAATCCCCTGTTCTCTGTCAAGAAATCTCATTTTTTCAGACTTTTCTCTTGCTACACCTGTCCAAGAAGCCTTCTGCACTTCTGGTTCATCTCGCCCAGTTCCTGCACAACCGGTAACAGATCCTCTTTACTCATTCCATAACTGATCATGCAGAGTGCCTTATAGAAAAATTCGTTCACTTCCGCATCTGTTTTCCCCATGACGACCGCCGGGAAAATGATAGCTGCCATCTCCCGGATTCCGAAAAGAATTGCAGTCTCCACGCCGCGCACATCTGTTTCGTGTTTCCAGATATTGCTCACATCATATTCGGAGGTATTGCCACACGGTGCTGCACAGACTGTGCAATCCGGTGCGACGGTATTTTTTTCTTCTCTTACTTTTTCGATCATCGCTTTTAAAGCTGCTGCCCCGGTGTTACTGTTCGTAATCGTATGCACAAGACCTTCGATGATAATCTCATCTGTGTTTTCTGTCTTTGGATTGTTACCACAGGATCTGGCAAGACCGATCAGCGCACCGGTTAGTTCATCCTGGAGTGCTAAAATCTCCTGTCCCTGCGAAATCGTCGCTGTATTACTCATATTTTCATTCCTCATACCTTCTTTTTTTGTATGGATAAGTATACGGTTTCTGGATTTTCATTTCTGTTGTAATAACAACATTATTCCGATTTATCTGTTCCAATCAGGACTTTCTTTCCACAAAATGCAAAACCATAATACCGTCTCTTTGATTTAGGTATTCCATCAAATAATAATTCCATTCAGATGATCGCACTCATGTTGAATAATCTGTGCCGTCCATCCACTGTATTTTTGTCTCTGCCGTTTAAAATTGATATCCTCGTATTCTACTTCAATTTCCTGATAACGCACACATTTTCTTACGCCATCCAGAGACAGGCATCCTTCTTCTGTCTCATACTTTCCGTTTCTCTTTACAATCTTCGGATTGAACATCGCAACATTCATAAATCCCATATTGACTGCAATGATCGCTTTATTTACCCCGATCATATTTGCTGCCATTCCCACACAGCCATCTTCGTGCGCTTTTAATGTATCCAGTAAATCAATTGCAACTGGAAAATCTCCTTTCGTTGCTTTCTCTGCCTTCTGGCGCAGAAAAAAGAGATCTCTCATAATTGGTTTTACCATTTTATCTTTCCCCTTTCCGTAGTACTAGTTACTGTTCACAGTACCTGTGGCCAGCAACTAGTACTTTCCAGTATACACGATTTTTCCCATTTTTAGGTTGGAAAAATTGGAAAATGCACATATAATTAGATTAGTTTTCAAATACAAACAGGAGTGTACTATCTATGGATAAGATTAAAATTATAAAAAAGAACGATGAATATTCTTCCGAATATCAGATCGGAGATACTTTTAAAATCGAAGGCACCTGGTATGGTGGTGTTCATATCATCGGCAAGACCGGCGCACCGGTTTCTCTTGATAAAGATGAGTATATTTATCTGGATGCAGATCCGGAAAATAAAATAGATTCTTCGTCTGTAATTTCCCACCCGGAATCGTCTGCCTCAACACAAACCAGTACGGTTATCCCAGAAGCACAGCCTGCTTCTACGCTTTCTGCCAATACCGAAAAAAATGACGCAGAACCCCTCCATGAAATCCATGTTGGCGATATCGTGCGCCATTTCAAAAGAGAATGGGTATCCGAAGAGAGCACCAAATATCTCTACAATGTACTGGCTTTCGCCGAGCATACTGAAACAGGCGAAAAGCTGGTTGTCTACCAGGCAATGTATGCACCATTCAAAATCTGTGCAAGACCATACGATATGTTTATGAGCGAAGTCGATCACCAAAAATATCCGGGGATCAGGCAGCACTGGCGTTTTGAAATAAATGAATAAATCATGATTAAATAAAAATGGAGAATCTCCCAGGCCCCGGCTGATACCGGAGCGGATGATTCTCCATTTCAGAATGTCTGCTTTGTTTGTTTCTTCTTATTTCAGGTTCTGATACTCCTCAATCACCTTATCCATCAAGCTTTCTGCTTTTTTATACACTTCTTCATCCATCTGATTGTATGGGAAAATTGCGCATTCCGAAACTTCTACTCCTCTATGTTGCATTAGTTTTTTGAACAAGAGCGAGAAATTTGAATCCATGTCATAGAGTGGCATCAGTTCATGTGTCAGTGCTGATAACTTCATAACCCGGTCAAAGTCTTTTTCTTTCGTTGATTTTACAAGATCACTCCAAATTTCAGGAACGATATTAGAAAGTGCCCCGATACATCCTACGCCTCCGGATGTAAGATTATAAAGGAACTGATCATCAAATCCTGAGAACATCTCAAACTCATGTCCTTCTACTGCCAGCATCAGTTCATTTGTATGATTTGGCTCTGATACAGAATCCTTTAATCCTTTAATATTAGCATTATTTTCTACCAGTTTTTTCAAAGTTTCCGGTGCAATAGAATGTCCACTTCTTGCCGGGAAATTATAAATATAAAGATTTCCTTTTACCGCCTTTGCAAGCGTATCATAATATACAAAAATCTTTTCCTGATCCAGTGCATAATAACATGGTCCGATAACCATTGCTCCTTCATAGCCCATTTCATTCACTTCATTTGACAACGCCACAGTATCTTCAAAATTAAGGCTTCCGGTTCCAGCATAAAGCTTTGTGCGCCCTGCAGTATAATCTGCATAGAATTTGAAGAAATCATGTTTCTCCTGTTTCGTAAGTCCTGTAAATTCACCGGACGATCCCAACACAAGAATTCCATCAACGCCTCCTTCAATCAGGAAATCAATTACCTTTTTATTCCCTTCATAATCCGGTTTTTCATTTTCATCAAAAACTGTAACAACTGGTGTAACGATTTTACACATATTTTTCTACCTCTCTTCCTATCTTTATCTTAATTCACTTTCTTGTAAAAATCAGACAATATAATTCGTCAGCTGACCAATCCGGTCTATCTCACATGTAACTTTATCACCTTTCTTCAGGAACCTTGGTGGCGTAAATCCCATTCCAACACCTGCTGGTGTACCGGTTGCAATAATGTCACCGACCTCCAGAGTAATTCCCTGGGATAATTCAGCAATCAGCCCTGGAACTTTTTTAATCAGATATTTGGTATTTGAATTCTGCCTGAGTTCACCATTCACATAACTCTTAATATCCAGTTCTAACGGCATCGGAAGCTCTGTACGGTCTACGATCACAGGTCCCATGATCGTATAATTATCCAGACTTTTTCCCATTAGCCACTGTCCATGTCTGGTCTGAAGATCTCTTGAAGAAAGATCATTAAATACGGAATATCCAAATACATATTCTTCTGCTTTTTCTTCCGTGATTCCTTTTCCTTCTTTTCCTATGATAACCGCTAATTCTGTTTCATAATCCACTTTTTCATCGATATCAAACCGTCCCTGGATCTCTTCATTTGCCCCAAGAATGCGGTTTGTTCTTTTTGCAAAATACACGGTACCGGATACTTCATCCGACACAGCTCCTGCCAGATGTTCTTTTGTCTCTTCCAGATGATCTGTGTAATTGACTCCGACACAGAGAATATCATGAACCGTATGTTCAATCGGTGTCAACATCTCCTGCTCTTCCATTCTATGTACCGATCCATCTGCAGCACAGATCATCTGTGCTGCTTTTTGCGGATCACCATTTACCATATGAACAAAATCTATCAACGTTTTCCCTTTTAATTCCGGGAATAATTCATCCAGAAAAAACACGGTTTCTTCCTTTTCGAAAGCTGCCAGATGAATTTCTCCATTTTTATCTTTTACTCTGGTATAGCGCAATTCTTTCACCCCATTTTTTACATATAGTTACAAACTCTCGCAATTGCCATTTCTGTATATCCAAGAGCTTCTGCTTTTGTCAGCTTGCCATCCGCAACTTCCTTGATTTCTTTCATCAGCTCATCACCAAGTTCTGTCATCGTCTTGGTTCCGTAAATATACGGGCTTGCATCAATATCAATATTATCGGACATATTTGCAAAAGTAACTTTATTACCGGTGATCTTAATTACCGGTGCAAGCGGATTTCCTGTCGGTGTACCACGTCCGGTAGAAAATACGACAATCTGACATCCACCGGCTACCATTGCCGCTACTGATGATGGGTCATTTCCCGGAGTATCCATAATAACAAGTCCCTGTTTTGGTTCTACCTGTTTTGCATAATCATATACTGCTGTTACTTCTGAATGACCACCTTTATGGATACATCCCAATGATTTTTCTTCCAATGTTGTAAGTCCTCCTTCTTTGTTTCCAGGAGAAGGATTTCCTTCACGGATATCATGTCCTACCAACTTAATCGCATGCTCATAGTCATGAACGATCTGGTAAATTCTGTCACTGATTTCTTTTGTCTTTCCACGTCGTGCCAGAATATGTTCTGCGCCAATAAATTCTGTTGTCTCAGAAAGAATCGAAGTACCTCCAAGTTCTACCATACGGTCACTCATCTCTCCGATCAGGACATTTGCTGCAAGTCCTGAAGTCGGATCCGAACCTCCACATTCAGTTCCAATAATCAGTTCAGAAAAATCAAATTCTTCTTTCTGCAGAAGAGAAGCTTCCTGTGCCATCTCTTTTGCTGCACGGACAGCTTTTTCTACTGTAGAAATCGTTCCTCCGTTTTCCTGGATAATGAAATGGCGGATTGGTTTATTCGTTCTCTCTTTAATTGCATCTAACACAAGATCCATCTGACAGTTTTCACATCCAAGTGATACAACGACCGTTCCATATACGTTCGGGTTTGCTGCATATCCTGCCATTACATCCATCGTGAACTGCTGATCTGACGGAACCTGGGAACATCCATTCTGGTTATTGAATGTAACTGCAGATTCTACCTGGGATGCGATAATTCTTGTTGTATCTGATGCACAGACACTTGCCGGTAAAATTAAAATTTTATTTCTGATTCCAACTCTTCCATCTGGTCTTCTATATCCCCAAAAAGTCATTTTTTCCATTTTAAAATTCCTCCTGTCTTCTTATATTCCGTATTTAAAGATTTTCTCTGTGATTCTGGACATTATGTACATGTACATGTTCGCCAACATGGATGTCACATGCTGCAAGACCAATGTGTTCTCCATATTTTACTACTTCCGTTCCTTTTAGCATTTCCTTGATTGCTACTTTATGGTACATTGGTACATCTGTAGCTGCTGTAATCTTCTGTACATCTCCGTTTCTGTCTCTCCAGATTATTTCATCTCCTGCATTAATCTTTTCAATTGCTACAACGACGGTATCTTTTTCATCAATAATTGCTGCGTTAACTGTTACTGCCATTTTACTCATCTCCTATTTTCATGTTTAAATGATGTTGTGGGCAAAAGATATTTTGACCCTGGTATCTTTAAATTAATATGTTACAATATATCTTGTTACTTCGCCGCTTCTGTTTTCTTCTCTTCCAGAGGGAATTTCGGGCAGCCATATTTATGTGCCCACCAGTTTGTGACGATCGGAACAAGAATTGCTGTGATAACTACGGATGCTGCAACCTGTGCTGTTGCCTGTGGTACATATGCTTCCAGACTCTTATCTGCAAGTCCTACAACTGCCGGAACTGCAACCGCATTACCTGCTGTTGTCGCTACTGCCCATCCGGCATAACCCGGTCGTTTTGAAATCTTCCGATCACATAATACAATAAATGCTCCACCAATAAAAGTAGTCATAAATCCAAGCAGAACTCCTGACGGTCCTCCCTTTATAACTGCGGAAAGATCAATTCCTGCTCCAAGTGTAAGTCCTACAAAAGGAATTAAAATCGGTCCTGCCGGTGCAAGGAAATCAGAAAATGATTTATCAAGATTTCCAAGGATCATACCAACAATGATCGGTGTAATTGCCGCAAGGATTGAAAGAATCGGAATATTTGCAAGTCCTGAAGCTCCCATTGCGACCAGTGTAAAAAATGGACCATCATTCAATGAGAGTAATGCCATTGCACCACAATCTACTTCATCACCATAAGACTGCATCAGGGAAAGATATACGGAACCATTGCTGTTTGTTACCGCACAGATAACTGCTAATGCAGATAATCCAAGAAATCCATTTGTACCGAACACTTTACCAACTACAATACCAATTACTGCTCCAGCCACAAATTTGGAAATCAGAAGAACCCCACCACGTTTGAATACACTTCCGATTTCATTAAATCTCAGCGTTGTTCCGAGACATACCAGCTGAATTCCCATCGCTGTTGCCGCACCTGCATTCGAAAAAGTTGCTGTTGTAAGTGAACCTACCTGAAGTACCGACGAACAAAACGTATTTAAAATTGCCCCAATCAAAAGCGGAACGATCATCATTCCAGCCGGCACTTTCTTCAAAAAGTTCATAATCATAGTTTTTTTGCCTCCTCTTTACCTTTTACTTTTCACTCGTTCGTATATACGCACTCCGTATGTATTTACATACTTCATGTTTTTAAAATAGCACTTATGTATTTTATTGTCAATATATCATTAAATTAATTCATTATTTTTATCATTTTGCACAATTATTCTATATAATTTTCTACATATACGTCAAACAACTCTGGAATTCCATACAAATATCTGATATAATTTTTGTATACTTGATTGAAATTTAGATTATTTCAATGTTAATAAAGGAGATTTAAATCAATGGCAACAACTGAACACCGCCCTACTGAACGGGTGCTTGATATACTGGAGCTTCTTTCCAACTCTGAGGAAGGAATGACTCTTACCGAACTTGCCAAAGCACTGAATGCCCCAAAAAGTAGCATTATGCCGCTTGTTCATACGATGACTGCCCGGAATTTTATTTATATGCAAAAGGATACGCTTCGCTATCATATCGGAGTTGCTACATATTCTGTTGGTGTAGCCTATAATAACCGCAAGGCTTCTTTGCAATTCATTCAACAGGAGATGAATAATATTACTGCATTAAGTAACGAAACATGCCAACTTGGTATCCAATCTCGAAACATGGTACTTTATATTGCAAAAAAGGATTCACCTCAGCCAATCCGCCTGATGTCTTCCGTAGGAAAGCAGCTTCCTTTGTACTGTACTGGTTTGGGACGAGCACTTCTCGCTTATAAATCCGAAGAAGAAATTCGTAGCCTGTTTCCGGAAGTTCTCACTGCATATACACCACACACAATCGCTACCATAAATGATCTACTTAAAGAGCTAGAACTTACCCGTCAACGGGGATATGCCGTGGAACGTGAAGAAACAAATTTAATGGTAAATTGTATCGCCGTTTCGCTTGATTACAATAATGCACCAATCGCTGCTCTAAGTATATCCATCCCAACCTTCCGTATTTCCGAGTCTAAAGAAAAAGAAGCTGTCCAGATTCTTTGGGAAGCCAAACAGCGTATTGAGACACATTTTAAAATGTATGGCGTTGATTTTGGAAATTAAAAAATACCTGACAGAAAGCCGTCTCACTTTCTGTCAGGTATTTCTTTTCGTCTATGCGTTTTTTCCTTCCCCGGCAAAATATTCTTTCACAAGTTTTACCACAACTCCTGACAACAGGAATACTGCAATCAAGTTCGGGATTGCCATCAGTCCGTTAAATGTCTCTGCAATATTCCACATCAGCCCAAGATCCATCGTTGCTCCAACGATCGCAACCAGTGAATACAGCACCATAAACGGTTTGTTGACCTTTGTTCCAAATAAAAATTCAATACATCTGGTTCCGTAAAGCCCCCACCCGATAATAGTTGAAAATGCAAAACAGCACATCGCAACCGCGGTAAAGATCGATACCCAGTTCCCATATGTAGAAGTAAATCCAAGAATCGTAAGTTCCGCACCTGCTGCCTCACCGTATCCAACCGGGACTCCACTGCACAGGATCACTAGTGCCGTCAGAGTACAGATTACGATCGTATCTACAAATACTTCAAAGATTCCAAAGAATCCCTGTTTCACCGGTTTTTTTGTATCTGCACATGCATGTGCGATCGATCCGGTACCAAGCCCTGCCTCGTTGGAGAAAATTCCTCTGGATACTCCCTTTTTCATACTCATAAAGAAACTTCCTACAGCTCCACCAGTAACCGATGCCGGTGTAAATGCCCCTTCAAAAATGGAAACAAACACATGTGGAATATTCTTAAAGTTCAGCAGAACTACACCAACTGCAAGCAGAATATAGATTACCGCCATAAACGGTACCAACTTTTCCGTTACCTGTCCGATTCTCTTGATTCCACCGAGAAGGATCAGTGCGATCAACACCGCAAGCACAATTCCGATCACAAGATTGACCGTCTTTGCTGCATCGGTTCTGATCACCCCGTAATTGAATAATGCGGAATCAATTGCTGTCGTAATCGTATTGACCTGTGTCGCATTTCCAGTCCCGAATACCGTCAGCACACCGAATGCTGCAAACAAATATGCAAGCCAGTGCCAGTTTTTATTCAGACCATTCTTAATATAATACATTGGTCCGCCGACCAGATCCCCTTCTGCATTCTTTTCACGGAAATGTACGGCAAGTGTTACTTCTGAAAATTTAGTACACATTCCAAGAAGTGCAGATATCCACATCCAGAAGACTGCCCCCGGTCCTCCGATTGCGATTGCTCCTGCAACTCCTGCAATATTTCCGGTTCCGACCGTTGCCGCGAGTGCCGTACAGACTGCCTGAAATGGCGTCATCGCACCATCTGATGCATCCTTTTTCCGAAGCATGCGTCCGATCGTCACCTTCATAGCGTATGGAAATTTTCTGATCTGGATAAATCCGGTTCTGACACTGAGCAGAAGCCCTACCCCAATGATACAGAACATTGCCGGCACACCCCAGATAAAATTATTGACCACATTATTCACCGACTCAATTGTAGATAACATCCCTTATCGTCCTCCAGATTTGAAAGATTTTTTCATTGATCTTTCATTTTCTTATTTTTGGTATATAAAATGAATATTTCATTTATTATACACAATTCGTCAGGGAAATACAACTGATTTTTCATAGCGGACGTTTCTGCCGAACATTTCTTCTTTTTTATACTTCGTAATGCATTTCTTTTTTTATTTTATCCTGGATTTCCACAAGTACTTCCATCAAAAGCGGATTGAACGCTCCGCACTCTCCGTTCAGGATCATCTTCATTGCCTGCTCATGCGAATACGCATCTTTATATACACGCTTGCTCACCAGCGCATCATAAACATCTGCCACAGATACGACCTGTGCCGCAATTGGAATCTGTTCTCCGGTCAGACCATCCGGATAACCTTTACCATCATAACGCTCATGATGCCATCTGCAGATCTGGTACGCGATCTTGATCATCTTCTCATCCTTATAATGCTCCAGCTTATCCAGCATAGAAGCACCAATCAGCGTATGCTCTTTCATAGTCTCAAATTCTTCTTCAGTCAGCTTTCCAGGCTTATTCAGAATCGACTCGTCAATTCCAACCTTACCGATATCATGAAACGCGGATGCTGTCGAAATCAGATAGCAGTCATCCGGCGTCAGATTATATGCATCCGTATTCTCAACAAGTCTTTCCAGAAGAAGTCTCGTCAATGTATTGATGTGGACAACATGAAGGCCGCTCTCTCCATTACGAAATTCCATAATCTGACTCAGGACTTCCACCATCATCTGATTGTTCTTTTCCTTTTCATGCATCTGATCGGATACCATGGAAATCAGCCTTCTCTGTTTTGCATACAGCTTGATCGTATTAAATACACGCTGGTATACAACCTTGCTGTCAAAAGGTCTGCTGATATAATCGGATACTCCAAACTTGAACGCTTTCCGGATATAGTTCTCAGATTCCTCGCTGGATATCATAATTACCGGCACATCTTCAATCCAGTGATTCCGGTTCATATACATCAGAATTTCAAAGCCGTCCATAACCGGCATCACGATGTCGAGCAGTACCAGTGATATCTCTTTCCCGTATTGTTCTATCAGCGAAACGCATTCCTGTCCGTTCGTCGCTTCAATGATCTCAAAATCATCTTTCAGCATCTCACAGAGAATCGCACGGTTCATCTCCGAATCATCGACAACCAGGATCCGCTGTTTAATCTGGATCTGCTTCTCGTACTGCTCTCTTTTATCTTTCTGTGTAACCACTTTATTCTTCGTAGCCTTCGCCTGATACATCAGCTTGTCCGCTCTGTTCACGGCTTCCTCAATACAGTTTCCTTCCGTCAGCACACCACCTGCACTGATCGAAAGCCGCAAATTCGGGTATCCCGGAACATTTGCATTATAGATACGCTCCTGTATCAATTGCAGTTTCTGGCTAAAAATTTCTTCCGTAACTTCCGGCATCACAAGAAGGAATTCATCCCCGCCAAAACGGATCAGTTTATCCGTCTTACGGATATTTTTCAGAATAATATCTACAACAGTATAGAGCGCCATGTCCCCTGCCTGATGTCCATAGATATCATTATGCAGTTTAAAATCATCCAGATCGATCAGTGCAACCCCGGCATTTTTCTTCTTGTTCTTCATCTCATCCTCGTAATACCGCCGGTTG
The DNA here is from genome assembly GCF_054660775.1 of Allocoprococcus similis. Taxonomy (NCBI): domain Bacteria; kingdom Bacillati; phylum Bacillota; class Clostridia; order Lachnospirales; family Lachnospiraceae; genus Allocoprococcus; species Allocoprococcus similis. The sequence goes on along the minus strand of NZ_BAAHSG010000005.1, from coordinate 65,125 downwards.
TATGCATCTGTCACTGCATCTCTGTATAACCTGTCATTGTAATGTACAAATATATCTATCAAACGCTCATGATTGATCTCTCCAATCGACCAGTCACTATCCAGGCAACGGATCAGCTCAAGCACATATGGCTTCTCATCCACTTCTATATAACGTGCGATCACCTGATAAATCCTGCCATTTACAATCTCCAGCTTTCCTTTTTCTTCTTTCGTGGTCGCTGCACGCATCACTACACAGTTATCACAGGGTGTTTCCCGTTTCCAGTAATGATAGCATCTCTGCCCCTCGTTGATTTTTCTCCATTCTTCATCGATATCGGATATATTTCCAATTGGAAAAAGACGGATCTCCTGAAAGATCTTCCGAAAATGTCGGATTTCTTCTTCTAATTGTCCTTTTGTCATTCGTTCTTCCGCGTTCATGTCTTTTTCTCCAGACTTCTACTACGCAGTTTCCTGCTATTTCCATTTCTAATTATTTTACAATATTTACCAAAAAATAAAAAGAATTATCCCGATATATCTTAAAAAATTTTTCCGAAGCATAGGATAACATCTGCATTACTGTAAAAAAAGGATCACCAAAACCTGTTTCCAGGAATTGGTAATCCTTCATGAAATACTTATATAACTATCTTTTTATGTAATTTATTTTCTCGTCATCACACGATCTTCTACCGCTGCAGTCATCGGAACTTCCGCTTTCACTGATGCGTTCTCGATTTCCACAGAATAGGTCTTGTGGATCAGACAGTTGATCGGATCTTCTGTCGTGATGACCAGTGCCAGACTATGTCCAGGCTCTACCGTATATCTTGTCGCATTCAGATAAATATGGTAATCATGGTATTCACCATTTTTCAGTTCGATACTGTTCTGCGCTGTCTCCGGTTCATATCCTGCTTCCGGATTGCACAGATCTGCAAATGCCCGTGTGATCACACGGTATTTCTTATGTACAGTAGCAAACTCCGCTTCATTCCATGCCGGGACCTCTCCTCCGCTGATAATTCCGCCTTCTTTTACCACATTGACCGGAATTGTATTTCTCTGCGGATCTACAGACTGAATGCTGTCAAATTCTTCATCGCATACGTCACAAAGAAGAAGAGTAAGCTTCACATCATCCATACGTCCTGACATTTCATGCATTCCAAGCTTCATCGTCAGAGTATCTGCATCATTACTGTTTACCGGATTGAAATCTGCTTCTGCATCTCCATCTTTTAACGCTGCTCTTAATCTTACACAGGTTGTTCCCTGTAACGTCACTGCCTCTTTAAACGGATCCGTCACATAACGCTGTGCCATATTACTTGATCTCACACCCATCACATCATCGAAGTTCTCTGCACTGACACCCGCTGCTTCCCAGTCTGTATCGATTACAGTTGTTCCCTGTTCTTCGCATGTAAGATTCATCTTATATGCTGTCTCCCAGGAATCTGCTGTCTCCCATTTTCTCTGGTCATAGTTCATCTGCACCAGGATTGCCGGTCTGTTCTCTGCACCATTTTCAACTCCGTATAAATAATGAGAAATCCATTCATTGATAATATCATCATAGAATTTACCATCCACAAGGATTCCATATCGTTTCGGCATAGTTGGTGTGATATGTGCACCCTGATGAAGGATTGCTTTTACATTCTTTCCTGCCTTCTGGAAAGATTTGTACATCATCTCATACTGCTTGGTAGACACGTTCTCGTCATTCAGTCCCTGTACGATAAGCGCACTGCATTTGATCCGGTCTGCATGAAGGCGATAATTTCCCATACCCCAGAATTCCGGATTATAGTCAAATCCACCCTTGATCTGCTGAAGGCTCATCTCATGATGGAATGCTCCCATATCATCCCGCTGCTTCTCGGTTAATGTCTCATCATTGTAACGGCTGGAACAAAAATAAGCAAGGAAGCTGTTCAGCATTTCTTTCGGCCAGTACCGCTGTGCGCCCTGCATGTTCTGCTGGCTGTACCAGTCCGCGATTCCTGCGATCGGTACGATTGTCTCCAGTCCTTCTACTCCTGTTGTTGCCACTGCAAACGGCATGGTTCCGGCGTAAGATCTTCCTGTCATGGCAACTTTTCCGTTGGACCAGTCTGCCTTTGTCTCAACCGTTCCTTCGCGGTCTGCATATCCGATGCGGTCTCCATGCAGCCATTCTACAATTGCTTTGAAAGCGTCTCTTTCATAGTCTGAACCAACATAGTTGAATCCGTCAGATCCTTTTGAACCAAATCCTGCACTTAAAACAACTGCAAATCCACGTACAAGATAATAATCAAAGGTGTCGATATTTTCAAAGACCATAACGTTATTATTTCCTTTATCCGGATAATACCAGTCTGCTGGATCTGCTTTTAAAGAAAGATCCATTGCACTGATGCATCCCTGCGGAACATGCGCATCCACTTTTTTGTCAAGATCTGCAAAATTAACCGGATGATATTCTTTTTCTGCCACTTCTTTCATATGCGGATATCCATCTTGCTGGACTCCCGCCGCATATGGACGTGCCTCATATAAAGTTGCAGCCTTATAATTCCCCTCGACTGCACTTCTTGGTACCTGGATAACAGCTTTCACAAGATCTCTTTTTCCATCTCCGTCCACATCGTAATCTGTTTCCACATAAACACAATATCTTACGATACTGGATGTTGCCGGATCATACTTTTCTCCTGTCTTTCCGTCTGTAAGTGGAAATACCGGCTGTGCAAGTCCATTCTCAAATACTGGTACTTTGCTGTAATTCTTTTCGTTCATGGTAAACCTCCCAATCATTAAATAAATACTTGGATCTAATCACATATTATTTCCCCAATATTATTGTGATTTCATTTCTCCATTTCCTATTATAACGAGATGTAAGAAGAACTTCAATTAGATTTTTCGCTTTATTCTATAGCTTTATTTTATAGCTTTATTTTATAGGTTACCATGCCTGTTTTCTTTTCTCAATCCTATAGAAATAATCTTTTAGACATGCTATAGTAAACTTAGATTTTACATAGATTTATCTGTAACTTAACAAATGAAAAGGGGATATTATGAAAAAGAACATAAAAAAGATATTAAAAGTTCTCGGAATCTTCCTGCTTATCATTCTGGTTGCGCTGATTGCATATCTGATCTATCTCTTTGCAAGCTATCACCGCATTCCGGATAATCAGGCTTTGAAGATCGAGAAAACTTCCGGCGGAACAGCTGCAGCTGACACGCTGACAACTGAAAAAGAGTATTCCGCTCTGACCTACAATGTTGGTTTCGGAGCCTACACGCCGGACTTCAGCTTCTTTATGGACGGTGGAAAATCTTCCTGGGCAAAAAGTAAGGAGAGTGTCGAATCTGATATTCAGAGCGCCGGAGAGCTGGTTGCTTCCAAAGATCCGGATTTCGCACTGATCCAGGAAGTTGATCTGAACTCTACAAGAAGCTACCATGTAGATGAATATTCGATTTTAAAGGATACGATTCCAAGTTACAATACGGTATTTGCGCAGAATTACGATTCCGCATTCCTTTTTTATCCATTCACACAGCCGCATGGCCGCAGCCGTTCCGGACTTGCTCTTTTCTCCAAATATCCGGTTACGGATTCTCTGAGAAGAAGCTTTCCGATATCGACAAGCTTCAGCAAGTTCTTTGACCTTGACCGCTGTTACAGTATTTCCAGAGTCCCTGTAGATAACGGAAAGGAACTGGTTATCTTCCTGCTGCACATGTCTGCTTACGGCAACAGTGATGCGATTCGCGAAGGACAGATCCGTATGCTGAGTGCAGATATGGAAAAGGAATACAAAGCCGGTAATTATGTACTTTGCGGTGGTGATTTCAACCATGACCTGAAAGCATCCGAAAAAGATGCAGAAAATTGTGAGTCCTGGGCTTATCCATTCCCACGCGAAGAGCTTCCGGAACACTTTGCATTCTGCCTGGACAATCTTTCTGACAGTGAAAAGGATGCACTCTGGGACAGTGCACGGAATGCAGATATGGAATATGTACCTGGTGTGACCTACACGGTAACGCTGGACGGATTTATTACTTCCGATAATATTGAATGCACAGAATATGAAAATATAAATACCGGATATAGCTACTCGGATCATGATCCGGTGTATACGAAATTCAAATTATTAGATGAATAATGTAAAAAAACTGATTTTGAAGATATCATAAATGTCATATCTTTAAAATCAGTTTTCTTTTATTCGTTCCACTTATGCACTTAGGGGGATATCATCCTGACTGGTCACAACAATCTCATCCATTGTAACTCCAAATACTGCCGCCAGTACAACCAGATTGTCAATTGTCGGAATGGCTGTTCCATGCTGCCACTTGTACACTGCCTGCGGTGTGGTAAAGCCAAAAATTTCAGCAAGATCTCTTACAGACAATCCTGACTCCTTTCTCAGTCTTGTAATGTTCTTTCCTGTAGCCACCATATCAATCGTTAGTCTCATAGTCTTTTTCCTCCTGTTCTACTTCATCATAATCTTTCTTACTCTCATTACTTTTCTACTTTGTGGGAAATACAAGGAGGAGGAATCGAACCTCCGGCTGCCGCTTTATAAGAACGGTCCCATCACCACTTGGGTATCCTTGTAAATAAAAAGAATGTACCTTGGCACATTCTCGCGCCGAGCGCGTTGCTGAGCGCCAGTGACGCTCGTTAAGCAACGACCGAAGCGGAGCGTAGACCGCTTGCGACATTCTTCATCTTCGTGCGAGTGCGCATCTCCGGCACGTAGTGCCTTTAATTTCATAGGAAGTTCCTTCGGAATTCCCTGTGAAATTAAAAATACCGCTTACCTGTCTGATTCAAGGTAAGCGGTATGCTAAAAAACATGTTGATCTATCATGCCTGCTTTTCTATACTAGGTATAAGTTTCGCCGGCAATTTCAATCACACAATTCTCTCGTATTGGCTTTCCCTTAAATAAACGTACACAATTAAAGCTCTCTTCAACTTTTGATATGAAAAGTGCTGATGCTGTCAATTTTATAGTTAAATCCAATATACGATTCATTGTTGTCATGTCTTTTCCTTCCCCGGTCGTCTGATTCTCTTCATCTGACTCCGATTTTTCTTTCTGGAATATAATATACCATATCTGGATAAAAATGTCATTATACCTGTAGTATAAAACATGCCTTGATAATTTTAAAACTTTACCACTGTGAATCCGCTTGTTATGCAATCTGAATGATCTGTTCATAGATCATGATTTCCTCTGCTGTAACATTACGGTTGTCATGATAATGTCCGAAAAACCATTTCTTAAAATGTACATTCTGTCGTATTTCTTCAAAGTAGGCAGATAACTGGTCCGGTTTAAACAGTCCGCCACTGAACAAGGCAAGCGTACTGGATGCACAACAGTGTGAAACAATAAAATCTACTGTATTATCATACTCCAGCAGATTTCTTCGGCCTTCTTTCATCTCCTCTTCTGACGGCATCTCTTCTTTCCACCAGTTCAGGTGATTGACACGGTATAATTTCCACTCTCTGTCAAACTGCCTTTTCTTTACTTTGTAAAACGGATCATCCAGTTCGAGAATTCCATCATCAATATCATGGCTTCTTGCTCCTCCAAACGAAAAAATCCTTTTTCCATCTATATTAAAAACCTGTCCCCTCATAAGGTGAAGCACAGACGGACGAATCCTGTGAACCTTACCGCCCTTCCATTCTTCCACCGGATATGCATACAATCGGTCAAAATTCTCATGATTTCCATCCACAAACAGTGTTGTAAAAGGTTTGCAGTCCAGCCAGTCCATAAGCATCATTTCTTCCCTGTCCGGTTCGTCTTTCATCCATACGCCTCCGAAGTCACCACAAACGATTACATAATCATCCTTCGTCATCTCTTTCTGTTCTGGAAAACATCTGGTATTAAACCGCTCATAATTCCTGTGGCAGTCACCAGTTATATAAATCATCGCTTTACCCCCTTTTCTTCTTATATCTGTTTTGTCAAATCAAGCCGCAGCTTACGCCACGGCTTTTGCTTTCATCTATTATAAAATTTTTCAATCCGTCTGTCATTGAACCTGTAGTATAATTTTACTTCTCTATATATAAAACGCCAAGCGTTCCCGGTCCACAGTGACTGGATACCACACATCCTGCCCGTGTCACAAGGATTTCCTCAAATACCTGCAGTCCTTCCAGATATTCTATGACACTCTGAACAATCTGCTGATCACAACCCGAATGTGTGATAAACACACGATCCGGTTTTGCTCCTTTCAATCCTTCTTCCATATCTTTTACATAAGACATGATCACTGATTTCATCTTGCCACGATATTTTTTCGATGCATCCATCACTCCATCTGTCACCACGATCTTCGGATGCAGTTTCAGAACACTCCCTGCCAGAACCGCAGCCGCACTGCATCTTCCGCCGCGTCCCAGATAAACCAGTGTGTCTGTCACAAAACCTGCCCTTACCTGCGGTCTTAATTTCTCAATCTCCACCGTAATCTCTGCTGCTGTCTTCCCCTCATCGGCAAGGATCGCTCCCTCTATTACAAGATGACCAATTCCGGTAGACAGATTTTTTGAATCAATTACTGTCACCTTACTCTCTGCTTCCAGTTCTTCTGCTGCAAGACGCATTACGTTTCCTGAACTGGACATACTTTCCGATATACAAAAGCATACAATCTCTCTTCCTTCCTCAAGATATGGCCGCATGAGTTCTACCGCTTCTATCATAGACGGAGCAGAAGTTTTGGGTGTTGTTTTATTTTTATCCGACCACTTATAAATTTCCTCCGGCGTGATATCTACTCCATCCGTATATTCTTTATCCCCGAGTACGATATGCAATGGCAAAATTGAAATATCATACTTCTCTAACAACTCTTTTGACAAATCACAAGTACTGTCTGAAATAATTTTTACTTTTTTCATATCCGTCCTCTGCCTTTCATTTACCTTATTACTGATTATTGCCATCATTATAACGCTTTTTTCGTTTTTATGGGATAAAATTTCATATCTGCATTTTTTACGCATTATTCACAGCTCATTTTTCCTTAATCTGCAAAATCTGCACTTGACATAAGTCCGATTTCGGACTATACTCTTTTAAGTATGATTTCGGACTTACTTTATATGGTAGAAAATTCATTCATCTATATAATTATATAAATGGAGGAAATTATGGATTCTACTACACTGATCAGCAAATATTTAAAAGAATACAATTGCTTATATAAAGAAGCAAATGAAATTTACCATGAAGCTGCCCGCAGACTGCATCTGTCTGACAGCGCTTTTGAGATTTTCTATGCACTTTTTGATATGGGTGATAACTGTCTGCAGCGTGATATCTGCAAGGCTTCCTGCCTGCCAAAGCAGACAATCAATTCATCCATCCGGAAGCTGCAGGCTGACGGATATCTCACTCTTTCTCCCGGAAAAGGACGAAGTATGCATATCCATCTTACAGCTTCCGGCAAGAAGCTGATTCAGGAAAAGCTGCTTCCTCTCATCCAGATCGAAAATGATACTTTAGCTTCTTTCAGTCCCGAAGAATGTGAACAGCTTCTGCGCCTGAATGCCAAATATAACCAGGCCTTACGTTCAAGACTTTCTAACCTTGAGGAGTATCTATAAAACTATGAAAATTCAATTATCCGAACACTTTACTTATAAAAAACTTCTACAATTTGTTTTTCCATCTATTATAATGATGATCTTCACATCCATTTACAGTGTGGTTGACGGACTTTTTGTCTCCAACTTCGTTGGAAAAAACGCCTTTGCTGCGGTGAATCTGATCATGCCCTTCCTGATGGGCATCAGCGCTCTCGGCTTCATGATCGGAACCGGTGGTAGTGCCATTGTTGCAAAGACGCTTGGTGAAGGAAAGACTGAAAAAGCCAATGAGTATTTTTCCATGCTCGTCTATATCACTGCTATCGGAGGAATCATTATCGCAATCCTGAGTATGTTCCTTGTAAAACCGGTTGCCATTTTATTCGGTGCAAGTGGTGCACTTCTTGACAACTGTATTTTATATGGACGTATTCTTTGTATTTCATTGCCTGCTTTTATGCTCCAGAACGTATTTCAGAGCTTTTTTGTAACTGCTGAAAAGCCACATCTGGGACTTCGCGTGATCGTGATCGCCGGCGTGACAAATATGGTACTCGACTTTTTATTTGTTGCCGTGCTGCACTTCGGGCTTCCAGGTGCAGGCTTTGCAACTGTATGCGGAGAATTTATCGGAGGACTTTTCCCGTTATTCTACTTCGGACGGAAAAACTCCAGCTTATTAAAGCTCGGGAACACACATTTCCATGGCAGAATCTTATTAAAAACCTGCGCCAATGGTTCTTCCGAGCTTATGACAAACCTTTCCAGTTCAATTGTAAATGCTCTTTATAATATGCAGCTTATGAAATTTGCAGGCGAAGACGGAGTTGCCGCTTACGGAACGATCATGTATGTCAACTTTATCTTTGTTTCAATTTTTCTTGGCTATGCCATCGGAAGTGCCCCGATCGTCAGCTATCACTACGGTGCCAACAATCAGGATGAATTAAAAAATCTTTTTCTGAAGAGCATCCGGCTGATCGGAACATGGGCTGTTTCCCTCTTTGTGATTGCACAGCTCATCGCAACACCACTTGCCACATTGTTTGTCGGCTATGACCATGGACTTTTTGAGCTCACACGCAATGGCTTCCGCCTGTACAGCTTTGCTTTCCTGATCAATGGGTTCAATATTTATGGCTCTGCATTTTTCACCGCATTGAACAACGGTCTGCTCTCTGCGCTGATCTCGTTCCTCAGAACGCTGGTCTTCCAGATGGCTATAGTCCTTCTGCTCCCGCTCATTCTTGGGATCAACGGAGTCTGGTGTTCAGTTGCAATTGCCGAACTTTTAACCTTATGTGTTACCGGAACTTTTATCATACGGAAGCGCAGTACTTATCATTACTTCTAATTTGTCTCTCTGGCAAGCAGTTTTTTGTAGCTTGCGTCCATACCAAGTGCTCCAAGCGGTGCGGTGATCAGAATCGCCAGTACCGCTACGGAGAGCACAATTTTTCCACAGGAAAGTCCCATCGCCATCGGGACTGAACCGATTGCTGCCTGCACCGTTGCTTTGGGCAGATAAGCAATCACGCAGAACAGTCTCTCCTTTTTATTCAGTTTCGTTCCAAGCATACAGATAAATACACCTGCAGCACGGAAAATAAGAGCAAGATAGGTTGAACTTTTTTGAACTCAAATTAAATATTATCATTGAACATTTCTTTTCAAAGTGATATAATCTCTTTAAGTTTTGAACCATATCGTTAATTATGTTAAAATTGAACTTTTTTTATTGAAAGGAGATTTTCCAGTGACAACTTTCTCGGATAGACTAAAACAAGCAATGACAGTACAGAACATGAAACAAATTGATCTGGTGCATAAAGCCGCACAGAGCAATGTGAAATTAGGAAAAAGCCATGTAAGCCAATACGTAAGCGGAAAAACTATTCCAAGAAATGACATTCTTCATTTTCTTGCAGATACACTTCAGGTAGATTCAGATTGGCTTCTTGGTGACAGTCAGGACACCAGCTCTGCCCGAAGAACCGCTTCAGCTGCGTCCGGGGTTTCTTCAGCAAAACCTGTTTCAGACACAGAAAGCGAAAAGCAATCGCTCTCTGTTACCAAAGAGTCAAAACAATCCAATAAAAACAGTACAGGAGATTCCAGTATGTATTCGTTCAAAAAATCATCCAAACTCGATAATGTATTATACGATGTCCGTGGACCGGTTGTAGATGAAGCGGCACGTATGGAAGAACGCGGTACCCACGTACTGAAGCTCAATATCGGTAATCCGGCTCCATTTGGTTTCCGCACACCGGACGAAGTCATCTATGATATGAGCCAGCAGCTTTCCGACTGCGAAGGATACTCTCCTTCTCAGGGACTTTTCTCTGCACGGAAGGCGATCATGCAGTACTCCCAGATCAAAAAGCTGCCGAATGTCACAATCAATGACATTTATACCGGAAATGGTGTCAGCGAACTGATTAACCTGTGTATGTCAGCTCTTCTTGACAACGGAGATGAAATCCTGATCCCTTCACCAGACTATCCTCTGTGGACCGCCTGTGCCACACTTGCCGGCGGCAAAGCCGTTCATTATATCTGCGATGAACAGTCTGACTGGTATCCGGACATCGAAGATATGCGCCGTAAAATCACAGACCGTACTAAAGCTCTTGTAATCATCAATCCGAACAACCCGACCGGAGCACTTTATCCGAAAGAGGTTCTGCAGAAGATTGTTGATCTCGCAAGGGAACATCACCTGATCATTTTCTCAGATGAAATTTATGACCGCCTTGTTATGGACGGAAAAGAACATATTTCCATTGCTTCACTGGCACCGGATCTGTTCTGCGTCACTTTCAGCGGACTTTCCAAATCCCATATGATTGCCGGATTCCGTATTGGCTGGATGGTTCTCAGCGGAAATAAAGCAATCGCAAAAGATTATATCGAAGGAATCAAGATGCTTTCCAATATGCGTCTCTGCTCCAATGTTCCGGCACAGTCTGTTGTTCAGACTGCTCTCTGGGGCAATCAGAGCGTCAACGACTATCTTGTTCCGGGCGGACGTATTTACGAACAGCGCGAATATATTTACAAGGCACTGACTGACATTCCGGGAATCACTGCCGTCAAACCGCAGGCTGCATTTTATATGTTCCCAAAGATCGATGTGAAGAAGTTCAATATTGTAAATGATGAAAAATTTGCACTGGATCTGCTGCAGGATAAGAAGATCCTGATCGTACAGGGAAGTGGATTTAACTGGAAGCAGCCGGACCATTTCCGAGTGGTATATCTGCCACGAATTGAAGTTCTGAAAGAAGCTGTGGGAAAAATTTCTGATTTCCTGAGTTATTATAGACAGGGGTAGAATGATAAGCACCGCCAGAAAAGAAACATAGGGTACGGGTTCCGTTGCACTGGACATTCCGATGAGCTCCCGAAACCGTCAATTGTGTCAGCAATGGCTTCCACAATTGACTGGATCTCATCTCCATAGTGCAAAGTCACCCGTACCCTATGTTTCTTTTCTGGCTCCTTCTGCAATTTTACTGCGTCTATGAATATTAACAGAAATAGAATCTTTTGCCATGTGAAAAATATATGGACTTAATTTACATTTTTATATTTTAATTTTCTTATGAAAGTAATGCTCTCACTGCTTCTCCGTCAAACACAACTTCTTTTACATGATTAACCTCGATCTGATACAGTGCATTTGCTGCAATGTGCTCGGCCGCCTGCTCCAGATCACGGATTCCTGATGTATGGGAGTAAAGTTCAATGATCACATCCAGGGCATCATCTGTCACTGTACACTCATCCTGACGAAGGCTCATTCTCTTCAGAATCTTCGGAAGTGCAAATCTGGAGAAGATAATCTTCTTCTCTTCCGGTGTGTAATCCGGAATATCAATAACCGCAAAACGGGACATGATCGGCGCACTGATCTGATCCTTTTCATTGGCAGTTGCGATTGGGTATACACCAACTGTCGGAACATTACACTCGATATAGTTATCTGTAAATCCAAGGTTATCCAAGAGAGTAAGCAGTACATCCGCCGGATTTCCATTTCCTTTTCCGGATGCCGCTTTATCCAGCTCGTTGATGATAAATACCAGATTGGATTCTCCTGCCGCTGCAAATGCTTCCATAATGATACCCGGTTTTGCGTTGGCATATACACGGGAACTTCCGGTAAGCTGCTCCGGATCATTGATAGAACTCATATCCAGGGTTGTCCACGGAAGCTTCAGGATACGTGCGATCGCATAGGCAATCTGGGATTTACCGGTTCCGGCAGGTCCGATCAGAAGGATTCCGTATGCCGGGAGCGTGTGCGTTCTGTTGATCTGGATGATCGTCTCAATGATTCTCTGTTTAACACGTTCCATTCCATAAAGTTCTTCATCCAGGATTCTTCTTGCCTCATCCGGATCAATAGATTCAAAATAATTGCTCTTCCACTGAATATTCATCATGATTGAAAGAGCTCTCTGCGCATGTCTTCTTTCTTCCGGTGACACTTCATGTGATCTTGCAACAGCAAGGTTTCTTCTTGCCCACAGACGGATATTGTCCGGAAGGGTTCTTCCTGCACAGTTCATAAAATCGGTGATACTCTGCAGACTTGTCAGCTTCATGCTGTCGCCGTCCTCTTCCATTTCCTCATCCACTGCTTCTTCTGTCGGTGCACTGCTTGCGAAAAGACGCTCGATCATGAACTGCAGGAAACCATCTTCAGCTGAAAGCTTGGTTGCCCCACCGAATGCGATCTCCCGGATCTTGTATACTGCATAGCCGTCTGCACGGTTTTCACCGGAAAGACGGACATTGATGTGATTCTCGCCCAGCCATTTGATCAGGCTTACAAATCTCGCATCGATCTGGAGAATGTCCGCACTTACAGTTCCATCCTCTTCATCAAACTCAAAGGATGTCTTCTTGATCGGGTTTGTGAAAACACCGCAGGAATGGTGTTTCCATTTCCGGTTGCTGTTATCAAGAACCAGCATCGGTTTCTCCGCTGTCGCTTCTGTCTCATTCGAGCGGAATGTTGTATAAGTACATTCCGGGGCCTTTTTTTCATCTGGTGTGTGTTTAAAATCAAAAACTGGCATGATTTTTACTCCTTTTTCCTTTTATATTCGCTCTTTCAAATTGTATATTCTTGCATATTTTATGAATAGTCTGTACCTATCTTAACATATTTACTGTATATCTGAAAGATGAAACCTTTTCTTCCTGGCATTTTTATTCACTTAGATTTTTATTTTCCTTCTGCTCCAGTCCTGCAAAAAACAGCTCATAAAAATCATCTTCTCCTTCCAGTTTCGGTGAATTTTCCCCACCTCCATTGGTGCTCCGCTTCATCTCAGCATGAAATTCTTCTCCGGCACAGATCAGCTCCATTTCATAAATCTCATAACCAAGCTCCCTGCATACTCTGCAAAATGCACTGAACGGTTCTTCTTCTTTTCTGGTTGCAAGAAGCTTTTCTTTTATGTCCTCTTCTTTTGCCGCCCGGTGCTGAAGTTCATCCAGCATTCCATAAATATCTGCCATTTTCCAATCTCTCCTTCTCTATCCTTATGCAGATCAGTCAATCTTAAGTTCCACTCTGCTGCCACCTGCTTTTTCTTTTGTTACCACGATCTGTTTATCAATTCTTACCTTCAGTTCCTGCACATGGGAAATGATTCCCACCAGACGGTTACCTTCCGTAAGACCGTTTAGTGCTTTCATCGCCTGTTCCAGCGACTCCTCATCCAACGAGCCGAATCCTTCATCGACAAACATGGTATCCAGTTGGATCCCTCCTGCCGATGCCTGGATCTCATCGGAAAGTCCAAGTGCCAGCGAAAGAGAAGCTTTAAAGGATTCCCCGCCGGAAAGCGTCTTCACGCTTCGCTCAGAACCATTGTAATGATCGATCACATTCAGTTCCAGACCACTCTGGCTCTTCCGGTCATCGGTATTTGTCTGTCTTTTCAGCTCATACTGTCCGCCGCTCATCACCATAAATCTTGTATTTGCACGGGCAATGATCCGGTCAAAATAGTTGGTCTGGATGTAGGTCTCAAACTTGATCTTTTCTTTGGATCCGCCTTTGATCTTTCCATTTACCGTATCGGAAATTTCGCGCACCTGTGTCCAGTTCCGTTCAAGTTCCAGAAGCCTTGCACTCTGCTTATCAATCTCATGCAGGATTTTCTGATTCGTTTCATAGCGAATCTTCAACGTATCCATCTGCTTTTGAAGTTCTTTCTTCGCCCCCGATACTTCCTGCCGCGCCTGTACAAGTTCTTCCATATCAGTCTCTTTATTGCCTGCGATCTGCTTCTCCAGCGTTTTCTTCTTCGTCTTCGCTGCTTCCACCGTCTGGCTGCATTCCCGAAACGCTTTCTGGGCAATATCCAGATTCTTATCCATCTCTTTTTTCCGCTTTTCCAGCTCTTTGATCTGCTGCTCCGCTTCCGCTTTCTCCGGAAATTCCAGTTTGCCACGCACCTTCACAGCCTGCTCCTCTATATTTGCTTTATCCCTCTCAGACACAAGGAGCTGATTCTTTCGCTCCTGCTCCTCCTCCTGAAGCTTTTTCTGCATCTGCTCCAGTTCCGGAATCTCTGTTTCCAGCTTCTGCTTATCTGCCACTGCTTCTTTAGCTACTTCCAGCTTTTTCCGTAAGTCCTTTTCTGCCTCACCGAGTGCATTCATCTGCTGTCCGATGAACGTCAGCGATTTTTCAATCTCTTCTTCCTGTATGCTGCTGTCAAAACTTTTCACACTCTTTTGGATTTCTTCTTCCAACGCTTTTAACTGAACCAGTTTTGCATTTGCGCTAAGGCTTGCATCATTCGTCTTTTTCTCCACATCGGCAGTCTCTTTCCGGTATTTTTCAAGCTCTTCTTTTTCCGGTGCACCTTCCGTCATCTGTGCCGGACATGGATGGTGGACCGATCCGCACACCGGACACGGCTCTCCCGTTTTCAGAACCTTTGCAAGAATCCCCGCCTGCTCATCCAGAAATGCCCTCTCCATCCAGGCAAGCTGTGTCTTTCGCTCTGTACATTCCTCCTGCATGACAAGGTATGCCTTCTGCGCCTTTTCCACACTTTTCTTCTGGCTTTGGTATCTTTTATATTGAATAAGAATATCTTCTGCCGCTTCTTTTCTTACCGAAACCTCTTTTTGTTCTGCTGTAATTTTCAGAACTTTAATTTCCGCATCCTTCAGCTGTTCCAGTAAATTCCTTTTCTGTTCCAGTTGCGTCTGCATCTGCGCTTTCTTTTCCTGATACCGGCTTTCCCGGTCCTTTAATATCTCAATCTGTTCCTCAAGCTCTTTGATCTGTTTCTGAAGTTTTTTCAGCTCGTCATACTCTGCAAGCTTTTCCTGCCTCTTTCCGATCTCTTCTGTTAGCTGCTCTCTTTCCGGCACTTTTCCCTGTTCTTTCTTCAGTGCCATTTCCAGTTCTTCCAGCGTTGGTGTCTTCTCTGCTATCGTCTGCTCCGCTTTTTCCAGTTCCTTTTTTGCACGGATTACTGCCTCTGCCTTTCCGATTCTCTGGTTCAGCTCTTCCAGATCTTTCTCGATCTTCGTTAAATTCTTCTTCTTTTCTTTCACCGAATCTGCATCCTGATTTGTCAGAGTTTCTAAAAGTTCCAGAACCTTGTCCGCATGAACCACCGCTTTGCTCTCACGGATCTTTTTCACATCCGCAGCAAGCACGTCATCCTCTTCACAGCTGATATCCTTCATGTACTGCAAAATGCTTTTGCTGACATCCTCGTACTGTTCCTGCAATCTGCCGCTTGCATTTTTCATTTTCTCCTGAAAAGCAAGATAAGGTCTGGTATGAAAAATTTCCCGAAAAATTTTGCTCCGCTCCTCAGTTTTTGAAAACAGAAGCTTCATAAAATCTCCCTGCGCCAGCATTGCGATCTGAGTAAATTGTCCGCGGTCGAGCCCGATCAGTTCTGTCACTGCTTTTGTGACCTCTTTTGCCTTTGTGACCGGAAGCCTGTCATCCGGAAATTCCAGTACCGCATCCGCTCTTTGCAGTGTCATGCCCTCGCCCCTGTCCTTCGGGCGCATATACTCCGGATTTCTCCGGATATGGTAGCTCTGCCCCTGATAGAAGAAATCCAATTCCACAAAGGTCGGCGTCTTCGGATCCGCATATTTACTACGAAGCATCCCCGGCTCTCTTTCATTTCCACTTGCCTCACCATAAAGTGCAAATGCGATTGCATCAAAAATTGTGGTCTTTCCGGCACCGGTATCGCCGGTTATCAGATAAAGCCCCCGCTCACCAAGTTCATCCAGAATGATCTCTGTTTCTTTTGCATACGGTCCGAATGCAGAAATCGTAAGTTTTATCGGTCTCATCTCTCATCCTCCCATATCTCTTCCATCATTCCTCTGGCAATCTCTTCCTGCTCATCCGTCATCGGCTGGTTGTTCTGAAGCTCATAGAACTCACGTAAAAGCTCCATTGGGGATTTTTCTTCTACTTCTGCCGTTCCTCTCACCGTCACCGCCGCTCTCGTCCGTAAGTTGTCATAAGAGAGCTTCATGATATTCGGATAAATTGTTCTGAGTTTTCCGATTGCATCCGGTATATCCTCTTCGTCTGTCAGAGTGATATGAAGATAATCCTCCGTGTTCATATCCTTATAAAAATCCAGTGCCGTTACTTCCATATAAGTACCTCTGATTTCCCGCATATCATGCTTCGGTACAAGCGGAATCTGCTGAATCTTTACTGTTCCTTTTTCTTCCACATCCACGATGACTGCTGCCTTTTTGTGGGAAGCTTCGGAAAAGGAATATTTGAGCGTCGTTCCTGAATACCGTACCGTCTCTTTCCCGATCTTCTGCGGACCATGAAGATGTCCCAGTGCCACATACTCAAAACCTTCAAACACGGATGCGTCCACATCATCCACGCCGCCTACCGACAGTTCTTCCGAATCACATCTTGCCGCACCGGTCACGAACTGATGCGCAAGCAGGATATTTCGTTTGTCTGTGTCGATCTGCATATGCTGTACTGCCGCATTTACTGCGTCCTGATAGGTGATGATCTCTTCTTCCGGATACACTCTTTTTACCAGAGACGGCTTCACAAATGGAAGCATGTAAATATTGATCTCACCGTACCGGTCACTTATCGTTATCGGTTCTACATCCGACTCAAATACCGGTGAAAGATAGATCTGCCTGCTGCTCATCAGTCTTGAACCGAAAGCAATTCTTTCTGCAGAATCATGGTTTCCACTGATCAGAAACACCGGCAGCTTCCTCGCGGCGATCCTTGTCAGGAAATCATCCAGAAGCCTCACCGCCTCTGCGGACGGAATCACCTTGTCGTAAACGTCGCCCGCGATCAGAACCGCTTCCACCTTCTGCTCATCGATCATATTTAGTATCTCTTTTAAAATATATGCCTGATCCTCCAGCATGGAAAATTCATTCACACGCTTGCCGAGGTGCAGGTCTGATAAATGAAGAAATCGCATGGTTTTCTTCCTCCATAAATGCCTGATTAAAGAGTAATCTCTTCTATTTTACAGGTATGTTCTTTCGTTGCTTTTTTGTAATTAATTCCTACTAACAGTACTTCTCCATGATATTCTTTCAGACTCTTCGGATAATTTCTTTTCTTTATCTGAGCAAGCGCAGCCTCTTCCGTCTGATTCCATTTCAGTTCTACAATAATTGTCGGTTTCTCACTTCCTACTTTTGGATAGAATACAATATCTGCAATTCCTTTTCCTGCCGGAAGTTCTTCCATCTTTGTATAATAATCCTTACTGCTCAGATATGCCATTTTTACAACCGATCTAAGTGCCTGCTCATTATTATAGAAAATTTCTGCTGTATCCTCGTCATGAATTTCATCGATAATGTCTGCTACTGTTTCGCCATCTTTTTTCCAGGTCGCCTCCAGGATATTGTCCGAACGGATTACCGCCTTCATAAGCTCCTGTCTGTTTCCATTTTTAATCGCACGGATAAACTCCTGCCGGATCTCCGCATTTGGAATAAATACCGTCCTGTCATCTTCATTGTATGCCAAATATCCGAGATGAATCAGCAACGTAAGCACATCATCTCTGCTTTTCATGGAAGTCATATCATTTTGGAAGGAACCCGTATCCACTTCGCAGGTCGCTCCACCAAGCATATCAATCACAGCATCTTTAAGACCATCAAAATTCAGGTCAATATAGTCTCTGAGTGCTTCATAGGTCTCCGTTTTTGTCCAGTAACTGCTGTATTTATTCCGAAGAATAGATTCCATAACGGATTTTGGATTATACACATGGATTCCTCCGACATAGTATCCGTCATACCACTGCCGCATCACCCGGTAATCTTTCTCATATTTCTGACAGAGATACTGTACCTCTTCTTCGGTAAATCCAATATATTTCTGCAGGGGACTTGGTTCTACCATTGTATACTCATAAAAATCACTGACTGCCGATTCGTGTCCGTACTTCTTGATTGGTAAAATACCGGTCATATAAACGCCTGCAAAAAGCTGGTCTGTCAGGCTGCTCTTGAACAGAGATCGAAGCAGTAAAATATAAGAATCCAGAATTGTCTCTTTTCCTTTGCACTCGCGGAACATAGCATCCCATTCATCAATAATAAGGATTATCTTCTCTCCGGTAATTTTGTAAATCATACAAAGTGCATCCAGAAGCTTTGACTGCCCTTTTACTACCGGATATGCTTTTGCCAGATCTTCTATGATTTCCCGCTCCATCTGTTCTACCAACGTATCATCCTGCTTCATTGTAGACAAAAACAAAGTAATATCCAGATAAATCACATCGTAATGGTTGAGATATTTTTCAAAAGTCGCATCCCTCGAAATCTCAAGATCCGAAAATAATTCACGGGAATCACACCCTTTACTATAGTATGCACACAGCATCTTTGTCGCAAAAGATTTTCCGAAACGTCTCGGTCTGCTGACACAGATCAGCTTCTGTGGCGTATTCAGACAACGGTTTACAAATGCGATCAGACCAGATTTGTCAATATATTCACTGTTTCGGATGGAGGAAAATCCTTCATTCCCAAGATTCAGGTATTTTTCACCAATTGGATCTGGCTGTTTTTCACCAGATCTTTTTGATTCATATACGGCATCTTCCGGTATCATCCAACGCTGTCCTTTTTTTACTGCACCATATATTTGTCCGCTTTTGCACAGCGCATTTACCTGACGTTTTGAAAGATTCCATTTATCTGCTGCCTGTAGAGATGTTATATATTCCATTGAATCCATCCTTTCTGACTTAATTTCTGTTATTCTAATTATAACCGGGAAGTGGGAAGTAAGCAATGCTTACTTCCCACTTCTCTATATATTTCTTTCTTTATAAATTCATGTATGATATACTAAAGGATAACTGTATTTCATTCACAAATATTATCAAAAAAAGATACACTCATGAAACCATTTTATAAAAGCAAAAACTTACTTTTTTACACACTATATACGGTACTAACTTCCATCGCCCTGACCCGCGGAATTTTTCTGCTGTTTTTAACCCACAAAGGTTTAAGCGTTTCCGAAGTGGCACTTTATTCCATTGTGTTAAATATTTCCATCACCATTTTTGAAATACCTACCGGCTATTTTGGTGATAAATTCGGAAAACGTAACTCCCTGATGCTCGGATGCTTTTTACTCGCACTTCATTCATTTACAATGATAATCTCCAAAAAACCGGTTGCTTTTATGATTCTAGCAGGATTGGAAGGATTTGCCTACACATTTGTCACCGGTAGTAACAGTGCATTATTATATGATATTTTAAAAAGAGAGCATACTGAAAATGACTATTTGAAAATAAATTCAAAAGTTCTTTCACTTGAATCACTGATAATTGGTATTTCAATCTTTATCGGTGGAGAACTGGCTGCATGTTCATGGAACCTTGTCTACGAAATTCAAATAGTTACCATGCTTTTTGCAATTGTATTTCTGCGAAATATTGATGAACCGAAACATAATTCAAAAGCAGTTCATCTTAAAACAGATTTCAAGAAATACAGACCGGGAACGATTTTATGCTTTTTCATCCTCATTTCCAGCATAACAGATGGTATATTTGGCGGATATTATAATATGAATCAGCTATTTTTGGACCGAATTCACATCAATATTTCAACAATTGGATTTTTCTTTTCCGCATCGTATTTTATCAATTCAGTAGCCTACCTGTTAGTTGGATTTATTTTGAAAATATTAAATCACAAACAGGTATTTATATATGGTTTATTCATACAGGGATTTCTGTTTCTGCTATTGATGCACATGAAAAATCCTTCTGTTTTCCTGATTTTTACAATTATTGCCTGTTTTATACCGGAAATACTTTTTACTGTTTCTGACAGTATTATCCAGGACTATATAGACTCCAAATATCGTGCCACTATCTTGTCCGTTGTTTCTATGCTGCGCACTTGCACCACTGCTCTGTGCTATGGAATTATGGGAAAGGTATTTGATCAGATTTCTCTTGGATTTTTCTTTTTGGGACTCGCTGCTGTTACACTGATTTTTGCAGGGTTGTCAGTTGTTGCCTGGTTAATACTAAATTATTCAAAATTTCATGCTAACAATAAATGTTAAAAAAGCCGCATGGAAAAACTTTCGTTTTTTCATGCGCCCCTTCACAAGATTGTATCCCTAATATTTACTTAAAAACATCCATCAGATCCAAAAATCTTCATTGCACTTTCCACGTTCGCCTGCATTGCAGTCACTCCAGCTCTAGCTATCTCTTCAAAAAACACTGCATCTGTTTCCTTCTTATCATTCAGATACTGCATCACACCTTTTCCACCCGCCAGCGATAAATATGTATAATAGTTAATCTTGCAGATTCCATTTTTAATCGCAGTTTTATACTCTTCTTCGCTTAAGCCGGAACCACCGTGCATCACATACGGGATATCTTTCGCATTTTTTATCAGAGTAATCCGATCCAGATCCAGCACCGGCTTTTCTGTATAAATACCATGTGCTGTTCCAAATCCAATTGCAAGTGCATCCACTTCTGTTTTTTCAATAAATTCTTTTGCCATTGCAGGATCCGTATATGCTTCTTCACGCGTATAGGATTTTCCGCTTCCTTCCGCCGCACCTGCTTTTGAAGTCAGGATATGACCAAGCTCTGCTTCTACAGAAGCCCCCTTTTTATGTGCATATTCTACAACAGTCCTTGTCTCCTGAACATTGTCTTCAAACGGCTTTGCAGATGCGTCATACATCACCGAAGTAAATCCCATATCGACAGCATGCCTGCAGCTTTCAATACTTGCACCATGATCCAGATGTACAACAACCGGAACCTTTGCCGCTTTTGCAAGCTGTAGCATAACAGGTCCGATCACATCAATGGAAATCAGATGTCTGTGTGAATCCGCATACTGCAGAATCACAGGGCTTTTCAGCTCCTCTGCCGCAGCTATAATCGCCATTCCGGATTCCAGAGATGTACAGTTAAATGCACCAACTCCATATTTTTCCTGTTTTGCTTTTTCAAGCACTTCCTTTAAGGTTACTAACATGATCTTCCTCCTGCATCTTCAAATGCGCGGTCCAGAATCGAAGCATTCAGCAACGTCTCTTCTTTTGAGACAAGAGGTTTCTCGCCCTCCCGGATACATCTGCCAAACTGTTCAATCTCAAGCATATAGTTATCTGGGCAGAATACCATATATTCCGTCTTTTTCTCGTCCAAAATTTCTACATTATTTACCACACCTTCTGATGTAACTGTAAATTTCTGCACATATCTGCAGTTGAAATTGCACGGAACTTCGATCCGTCCCTTTTCACCTACCACTGCATAATAACCTCTGGAATAAGAATTCAGTGAAGAATAGCTTGCTGCCTGTGTTCCATCTTCATACATCAGAAGTGTTGTATTACTTACATCCACACCTCTCTCCGGATCCATCTCTGCCAGTGCTTTTACCTTCACCGGTTTTTTTAAGTCCATCAGATAGCTGATCGTGCTGATATTGTAGCATGCCATGTCATAGAATGAACCGCCTCCGAGCTTCTGGTTCATACGGATATTTGACATATCAGTAAGTACATCTGTCAAATGTGACTCAATATATTTCACTTTTCCGATTTTGCCCTCATCGATCACTTCTTTTACTTTCTGAACCAGTGGCGCATGCCGGAAAGCAAATGCTTCCATGAGCAGAACTCCATGCTCTTCACAGATTTCATACATTTTCTCAGCTTCTTTTGCATTCAATGCCAGAGGCTTTTCACAAAGAATATGTTTTCCTGCTTTTGCTGCCTTTTCTACCCACTCAAAATGCATGGAATTCGGAAGTGGGATATAGACAGCTTCCACATTCTCGTCTGCCAGAAGTGCGTCATAGCTGTCGTATGCTTTTTCAGCTCCGTACAATTTCTGAAATGCCTCTGCCTTTTCTTTTCCTCTGCTGGCAACGGCGTAAAAACTGGCATTCTCTGTCTGTAAAAGTCCCGGAATGGTTCTTACCTTTGCAATTGCTGCGCAGCCAAGAACGCCCCAGTTAATTTTCTTTTCCATCTCCATCACCTATTATGCGAGTTTTCCTTCTACAAATTCTCTCATTCCCTGGAAAATCAGATATACAGAAGTTGCTCCTGCATCCTGATGTCCTATTGCTCTTTCAAGCAGAGATTTTGCACGTCCGAATTTTGCAACATATTTCTTTGTATTTTCAACACCCTGTTTTGCACCTTCTTCTGCTGCTTTTAACATTTCAAGAAGTCCTTTGTCTGCATTTGCCGCAAGAGCATCGACAGCCGGTGAAAGTGCATCTACCATGGTCTTATCGCCAACTTCTGCTCCTCCTCTTTCCTGAATTGCAGCAAGGCTCTTCTTTTCCATATCAGCCAGATCTTTTGCTGTGATCACTGCCTGCGGATCCATTCCCTTTGCACCTGCCAGATACAGGCTTCCGAAAATAACACCTGAAGCACCGCCCATAGACATCAGCATTGCCTGACCTGCGGTTTCAAACAGCTGGTAAGCATTCTCTTCACCCTGCATTTTGAGCAGTTTTTTCTTTGCTTTCTGCATACCGCCTGCCATGCCGATTCCGTGATCTCCATCACCAATCGCACTGTCAATTTCTGTCAGGTATGGTTTATTTGCAATAATCTTATCTGCAATATAAAGAAGCATGTTTCTTGTATCTTCTGCATTTAATTCTGTAAGTTCGCCTTCTTTGCTTCTCACAATCTCTGCCGGTTCTACATCATTTTCATCGAACTCGATTTCTTCATCTTCTCCGTCATCTTCAACGGTCTCACCAGATACAGATCCTTTTGCATAATATGGTGAATAGCACGGTGCATCATAATATGGTTTCAGTTCATCATCCAGTTTCAGGAATGTGATTGAAAATCCACCCATTTCCATACAGGTACAATAGGTCTTGATTTCTGTATCGTAGATCTTAAGTCCATCCTTGTGCATACGTTTATGTAATTCATAAAATACAAGGTTCAGTTCAAGAAGTGGTGTAGATCCAAGTCCATTGACCAGAACTGCGATTTCATCGCCTTCTTTTAATCCCATCTCTTCTTTCAGCTCTTTGTACATACGGTCAACCATATCACTGCAAGGCATCATCTTTGTACGTTCAATTCCCGGTTCACCGTGAAGTCCCATACCAAATTCCATCTCATCGTCTGCGATTTCAAATGTCGGTTTGTCATTTCCCGGAAGTGTTCCAGGTGATGTTGCAAGTCCGATGGTATTTGTATTATCTCTTGCTTTTTCTGTAATGCGGACAACCTCTTCCAGACTGAGTCCCGCATCACATGCAGCTCCGGCAATCTTAATGGTGTATACATCTCCGGCAATACCACGGCGGTCTGTAATTCTTTCCTTCGGTGCTGATGCAAAATCATCCCACTCACGAACATGTGCCGTCTTCATTCCTTCTGCCTGGCACATTTCTTCTGCCATATCAAAGTTCAGGTTATCTCCTGCGTAGTTTCCATAAACAAAGAGGACACCTTTTCCCTGGTCAACTGCTTTTGCAGCTTCCATGATCAGTTCCGGATTCGGGGAAGCACATACATTTCCACACGCAACAGCATCTGCAAGTCCTGCTCCGCAATATCCGGTAAACAGCGGTTCATGTCCGCTTCCACCACCGATTACAAGTGCAACTTTATCTTTTCTGTGTCCTTTATAAGTAAATGCATTGTATTCGCCAACTTTTTTATAATACTTTCTATATGCCATCAGATATCCTGCAAGGCTTTCTTCCACAACATTTGATACGTCTTTATTTAAAATTTTCTTTGTTCCCATTTATAATGCCTCCTTATCCCTTATCGCTATTCAACATTTCGATGATTCTTTGACATTTTTTCAAAAGTAAGATCCGGTGTCTCATCTACAATTGTCATGATGATGATATCAAATAATATCAGCAGACACTGTTCAAACAGATTTCCCATTGGCTGGAAAGACGGAACCACATCATCCGTTCCTCTGTAAACTGCAGCCGGAACAAAAAATACCTTATTCGCAACATTTTTTGCAGTGTCACCGCTTGGTGATCCGGTCACGACATAGATCATAGCTCCCGCTTCTTTTGCACGTTCACAGATATAATTGATATGTCCGATACGTCCATCCCCAAGGGTTGCGATCAGAAGATCTCCTTCTCCGATCGACGGGGTTGTGTCGTCCCAGATCCAGTGGATCTCTTTTCCCATATGCATCAGTCTCATGGCAAACGCTCTTGTCGCCATACCTTCCCGTCCGACACCGATCAGGAAAATCCGGTCATGCGCCTTTACTTCATCAATAAACTCACGCATATTCTGCTGATCCACTCTTTCGAATACCTGCCTGTATTCTTCGAGAATTTTTTCATACGTTTCTTTGTAATCCATCCTGTGCCTCCTTAACATCCAAGCTCTTTATGAAGATAATCCATTGTCTTTTTCATTCCTTCATAAACGGCATCGTCATCATCTTCAAAAATAGTTACAACTTCCAGATACTGTGTAATATTATCCAGTCCGGCTCCGGTTGTGGCTCTCTTAATAAGCTCCGGTGTAATAATTCCTTCTTCATGGGTGAAATCCCAGTGTCTGTCCCACAACCCGTCTGTCTGCTGTAAATGGATTGATCCAATATACGGAGCACATTTATTAAACCAGAGTTCAATATCTGCTTCTTCTTTCAGAAGTGGTTTATAAAGGGCATGTCCCCAGTCAACCAGCAGTTTGATCGGAATATCTGTACCTTCCAGATCCTGCATCATTTTCACAGATACTTCCGGACTGTGTGGAAATTCTGTAATCAGCGGGGTTGCTTCAATATGGATTTCTTTCAGACCTTTTACTTTGCCATATTCAGCAAGCTGTCTCAGATAATTCAGCATATCCTGGTAAAGTTCTTCCCGTCTTTCCGGGTTTCTTGCATCTTCATAATCCATTCCACCAACCGGTGTTCCCATTACACTTGCACCCATTTCAACTGTCATATCAATGGCTCTCTTGAAAAAGGTAAATGCAACATCTCTCTGAACTTTTGACGGTGCAAGAAGATGTGCATAAGAGTAAGATGCAAGTCCTCCAAATGTTGCATCAATACTGACACCTGCTGCTTCAAATGCATCTTTATACTGATATACCATGACATCTCTCTGTTTCTGCGGCCACCACGGATCAATCAGATCCCAGCTAAACTGCACGTGATCCACACCAAAATCTTCTTTTACCATCTTTGCCAGTTTTACCGGATCCATCCAGCGTTTTACTGCAAATGATAAGTTTAACCCCAATCTCATCTGAAAAATACCTCCTTCTTAGTCGTAAGACTGGCAGCACCATGTCAAACTGCCAGTCCTATATGCATTTAAAATTTAGTTCAATTTAATCTTTTTCTGTCTGTTTTCACGAACGATATCGGAAATAGAACTGAAGGAAATAGCAAGTACTACAACGATACCGCTGACTGCTGACTGCCAGTAAGAGTTAACACCGAACAGTACAATGATGTTCTGGATAATTGTAATGACTGCTGCTCCGATCAGGGCTCCTGCCGGATTACCAACACCACCTGTAAGTGATACACCACCGATTACAGATGCTGCGATCGAGTTCATTGGCCAGTCTTCACCGATTGCTGTCTGGGCTGAACCAAGACGGCATACATACAGAAGACCTGCAAGTGCTGAGATAAGACCCACCAGTGAGTAGATCATAACACGAATGCGATCTACTTTGATTCCAAGAATCTTAGCAGCTTCTTTACTATTACCAATTGCATAGATGTAGCGACCTGTTTTTGTCTTCTTAACCATGAATAAGATTAAGATCAATACAATAATACAGATAATGAACGGAATCGGAATTGGTCCGACAGACTGTTTTCCAAGTGCCTGTGTATCAGACGGAATACCGGTAACTGCTTTACCTTTTGTGATAACCAGGTTGATACCACCATATACACCCTGCATACCGATTGTAGCAACCATAGAGTTCAGACGGAGACGTGTGATGATAATACCGTTGATAAATCCAAAAATAAGTCCGAGAATTAATCCGATTACCAGGCAAAGCCATGGGTTTAATCCTACATTTACCATTAACATACCTGTTAAGATACCAGACAGGCAGGCAATCTTACCTACAGATAAGTCCAGTTCTCCAACTAACAAAAGCAGTGACTGCGCAATACCGATCATGCCGACAAATGCCAGATCTCGAAGTACAGACTGTAAGTTATACACATTTAAGAAGTATGGTGACACAATACTTGCAATAATAATCATAACCACCAGTATTGCCGCCATCGCTGTCATATTACTTTTCTTTAATGCACTGATAAATGCATTTCCAGATTTTTGTTTTGTATTTTCTTTACTCATAATTAAACTTCCTCTTTCATCTAAGAATCTACACCAATAATTGCTCCAAGAATAGCCTGCTGCTCTGTGTACTCATCGAATTCTCCGGCGATCCTGCCTTCATACATTGCAATAACTCTGTTCGAGCACTTCTTAATCTCTTCCATCTCAGATGAAATCATGATAATTCCGATCCCCTCTTCTTCTGCAAGCTTCTTCATGAGACGATAAATCTCCGTTTTCGTTCCTACATCAATTCCCTTTGTCGGCTCATCAAATACCAGAAGCTTTGGCTTGCATGCCATCGCACGTCCGATAATGACTTTCTGCTGATTACCACCTGACAGGAACTGGATTTCTTTATCTGCCCCTGGTGTCTTTACGTCATACGTCTCTATGACATTTTTTGCCAGCTCATTTTCTTTCTTTCTGGAAATACTGATTCCACTTTTCAGTTCATCAAGAACAGAAACTGAAATATTATCTCTGATAGAAAGCACCGGTAAAATTCCCTGTTTTTTGCGTTCCTCCGGCAGGTAGATAAATCCATGTTTAACGGAATAATTGGTATCTCCTAATTTCCAGTCCTCTCCGTCCAGCTTAACGGATCCTTTATACACTGGCAGATATCCGAAGATTGCCTGCATTACTTCACTTCGTCCCGCACCGACCAGTCCTGAAAATCCAAGGATTTCTCCTTTTTTCAGCTTGAAACTTACATTTGTAAATTTTTCTCCTGTAAGTCCGTCAACTTCCAGCAGCACCTCATCTGATACCTTTGTGGAGTAGAAACGTTCATTCTGATCCAGTTCACGGCCGGTCATCTGTTTGATAACCCATCCGGTATCTACATCCTTGATCTCTGAGTATGCAACTTTCTTACCATTACGGAATACCGTAATTACATCTGCAAGCTGGAAGATTTCTTCCAATTTATGTGAAATGAAAATAATTGCCTTATTTTCTTTTCTTATTTTCTCTACTATATCAAACAAAATTTCTGTGTCCCTGCTTGTCAGACTGGTTGTCGGCTCGTCAAGCATCAACACTTCATAATCTTCATGTACGGTTGCACGGGCAATCTGTAACAGCTGCTGTGAAGAAATAGATATATCCTTTACCAGCTCATTCGGTTTTACAGGAATTGAGAATTTTTCCAGAATCGGAATTGCCCGTTCCTCAATTTCCTTTTGATTTACAGTTCCTTTGATCCCTGATTTTTCATACGGAATAAATAAATTTTCAGCAACAGACATATATCCAAACAGGTCAATTTCCTGTGGGACGTATGCAATCTTGTCGAAAAGTGCTTTATTCTTCATCGCATTTTCGCCACCGATCAGAACTTCTCCTTCTTCCGGTTCATATACTCCGGTAAGACATTTGATCAGTGTACTTTTTCCCGCTCCGTTTTCTCCGATGATCGC
Organism: Allocoprococcus similis; assembly: GCF_054660775.1. Classification (NCBI taxonomy): domain Bacteria; kingdom Bacillati; phylum Bacillota; class Clostridia; order Lachnospirales; family Lachnospiraceae; genus Allocoprococcus; species Allocoprococcus similis. The sequence goes on along the minus strand of NZ_BAAHSG010000005.1, from coordinate 37,175 downwards.
ATGAATTTCTCCTGGTTCAAAGGCTACATCTACTGAATCCAGGGCGATAACTCCCGGAAACATCTTTGTAATATTTTTCGCCTCTAATATTTTCATAGATATGCTCCTCACTCAAAAAGCGGGGACGAGCAACTTGATTATATCGAGTTACAAGCCCCCGCTTAGTAGTCATTCTAAATCTTTTTCACTTTTACTATTTAGCGCTAACAGTTTCGATCCATTCATCAATGTTTTCTGATGTGATACGTCCGATTCCTGTATCAACATTTGCCGGAAGAGGCATTCCCTGAGATGCCTGATATGCCATCAGCACTGCGTACATTCCCTGTTCCTGTGGAAGTGTTGAAGATGTAGCTGTGATTGTTCCTGTCTTAACATAATCAAGAATTTCAATCAGGTTGTCCATTGCTACGAATGTTACTTTGTCCTGCATACCTTTTTCTTCGATTGCTGCTGCAACACCAGATCCGCATGCATCACAGTTCAGATATCCTGTAAGGTCAGGATTTGCTGCAAGTACAGCTGCTGCCTGAGACTGAGCTGTTTCAACGTTGTCATTGTCAATACCACCGTCGATTACTTCGATATCCGGATATTTAGCAAGTGCGTCTAAGTGAGCCTGATATCTTTCAGCGTGGTTCGGAGCTGTAGGAGCGCCCTGCATAACTGCAACTTTTCCTTTTGTTCCCATCTTTTCAACAAGCATATCAACAGCGATTGTTGCCTGTTCTGCGAAATCGTTACCTACTGATGTAAGTCCGCTTCCTTCTGGTGTAGGAGCATCAAATAAGATAACCGGAATATTTCTGTCCTGGATTTCTTTGATGATATCAGCACTTCCGTCATAGTCAACCGGATCAAGCAGGATTGCTGTCGGGTTTGTTGCTGATGCCTGTTCCAGTGTTGAGTTCTGTGCAGATACTTCTGCTGATTCTGGAGCACGGTAATCGATCTTAACTTCTACTCCAAGCTGTTCTGAAAGAAGATCTGCCTCTTTCTGAGCACCTTTGTTTACTTCATCGAACCATGCATGCACACATTTTGGAACAACAACGAAAGTCATGTCTTCTGCTTTTCCAGCTTTACCACTTTCTGCTTTTGCTGATGAGTCTGAGCTTCCGCTTGAACCACATCCCATTGCCATCGTTGCAACCATAGCTGCTGATAACAGTACTCCAATAATTTTCTTTTTCATTTCCGTTTCCTCCTTTTACTCTTTGTCTTTCGAGTTCCCTCTTGGAATGATTACATTATAAAATCATAAAGTATCTTTTCCAATGTGAAAAAATTTAGAATAAGTGTGAGGATTTTTAGGATATTATCTGATTCGTATGATTCGATCGGAAATATCTTCCACATATTCCTCTCTTGTATTTACAATAACGACTGCTGTTCCCTTATTCGAGAATTTTTTGACATATTTTTTCACTACTGCCACATCATTTGCATCACATAAGGCAAAAGGTTCAAACAAGATCAACACATTCGGGTTAAAAATATACCACCTCTCAAGCGTCATGCGGATTCTTTCATTGCTTCCAAGTTCTTCCATTTTGATATTTTTTATGTTCTGCTCTTCTCCCAATTCTTCCAGCATCATCTTGCGGATTCCTCTGGAGGTTCTCAGATAGTCCCAAAAAGAAATCTTTTTGAGTGATGGCAGCATAAGATTTTCTTCTACAGTCATATGTTCAAATACTTCTTCCCGGCTTCCAAGTGCACGGATCGATACTATCTTTTCCCCTGCAAGTTCATAACAGTCCATATTTTCATGACGTTTTCCGTTAAGTATATAATATGTATCCCCGCTTTGTTCGCGTCCGGATAATGTCAGAAAAATCTGTTCCTTTTCTCTTCGTCCCTGCACAAGAATCGTAACAACTTCTCCCTTTATAAAATCGAATGTTTCTTTATAATCTTTACGGATTTTCAGATTTCTGACCCGGTATACCACATCATCGTCATATCCCGGAGATTCTGTGCCTGCAAAAACATTGCTTTTTGCTGACACTTCACTATTTCCCAACAAATACTGTTCCAGCTGTTCTTCTGTTTTTATGTACTCCCGTGCACATTTTTTTACGATATGTCCTTTATTGAATATCACATATTTATCAGACAATGCAGATGATATGAAATTAGAATTACTGTTAATGATCACGCCCATTTTTCCCGCTATCAGCCGGTGCATAATCTTTCCGAATTTTATAATGTCATCCTGACTCATTCCCTCAAATTCATCTTCAATAATCACAATCTTCGCACCTTGCCGATATGCTTTTACAATATCCACAATTCGCTTTTCACTTTCCGAAAGCTTCTTCATCCGTTCTGATACCTCAATCATCAGATCAAATTCAGAAAACAGTTCTTCTGCCTCTTCTTCTAACCTGCTTCTTCTCCAGAATGCTCCTGACCATCCCGAATCTACAAGACACAGATATTCTGCTACCGTCCAGTCTTCAATAATATAATTATCCGGACGAAGGCAGTATATCTTTTGGTTAAGAATCTCCCAGTCATCTATTTTCTGTCCATCTATATAAATCGTTCCGACTCTTTTTCCTTCCGTAAGTTTCCCCCTCAAAACACCGGAAAGTAAATCTTTCCCAGAATAAGTAAGCCCGAGAAATCCTATGCATTCTCCTTCCAGAATACAAAACGACACATTCTCGAGCTTTCTTGTTGGGGTATATGTACAATTTAAGTGATTAATTCTTAGTAATTCTTTTTTCATCAATAATCCCCTGGCTATTTTTATCATTTACCGGAATCGTAATCTCCACGTCCGTTCCCTGTCCAACTGTACTGTATACATTTACACCATATTCTTCTCCGAAGAGAAGACGAATCCTTTTATGAATATTTGGAAGCGCAATTCCGGTATTCCGGTGATTACGTTTCTCTTCCTCATCCAGATCCACATTATCCATCTGGATTCTGGCATTTAATTCTTTTAGTTTCTTACTGTCCATTCCCTTTCCATTATCAGAAATTGTGAGAATTAAATTCTGATCTGTAACGATCACTTCTATCGTAACCTTTCCGCCTTCCAGTTTTTCTTCAAGACCATGGAAAATTGCATTTTCCACGATCGGCTGAATGATCAGCCTCGGTATCATAAAATTATATGCCTCTTCATCTTCCTCATCTATGACTACTTCCATTGAGAATCGGTTATTAAAACGGTATCTCTGGATCAGCATATAATTCTCAATATTCGCCAGTTCATCACGGAGCGTTACCAGATTCCCTTTCCGGCTAATGCTATACCTGAAAAATGCCGACAAAGCTTCTACCATTTTGGCAATTTCCATATTGCCGTCAATCAGTGCCTGTCCTCTGATACACTCCAGCGTATTATATAGAAAATGCGGATTAATCTGGCTCTGCAATGCAGTCAGTTCTGTCTGTTTATTCAGAATCTGTGCATTATTTTTTCTTGTTTTGCAGGCAGCATACTGATTTACCAGCCTGTATACCTGTTTTTCAAATGGAATACCCGATGTCGGTATCCCCATCTCTTCTTTTTCAAAATCCATCTCATTAAAACTGTCTAAATTCTTTGAGAAAATCTGAAGCGGATAAACAATCACGATCACCAGATAATCGACCAGTATAATCTGTACGATTGCGATCAGCATAAAAATATTCTCGGAATGCCATCCCATAAATGCCATGATCAGTACGATCAGGCTGAAAATCATGTCTGCTAAAATTACTCTTTCAAACTTCTTAATAAATCCCATCACATCAGTCTCCCGCTAAGAATGAAGTTTTCGATACAAAACCGGTTTTACTCCTACCTGTTTTGTAAATGTCTGACTAAAATATCTGGAATCTTTATATCCTACCCGATCTCCAATCGCCGCGATCGTCTCATTGGTATTGCACAAAAGCTCTTTCGCTTTTTCCATCCTTACATTCAGCAGATAGGCACTGACATTGATCCCGGTCTCTTTTTTAAACAGCACACTGAAATAAACCGGATTCAGTCCCACGATTTCTGCAAGGTCTTCCAGAACAATTTTTTCACTGTAATGCTCTTCCATATACTTTCTTGCCTGACGGATTGGTTTTACAGATTCTGCTTCTGCCGCCTCCCTGCTTTCTTCCATAACGCCTCCAAGACAGCTTTTCAGACATTTTTTCAATCCACTGATCGTATAGCAGTGCTCACAATTGGAAAGGATCTTCTTCTTTAACCGGCCAATTTCTTCCTGCTGTATCTCCACATGATCAAAAAAGTAATTGACAATCTCTTCTGCTATGTCATAGCACTCCGAAAAATCAAATTTATCCTGTGTCATATACGCGCTGTATATCTGACTGATGCAATATTCCAGCTTTTCCATGGAATATCCTTCAATACCGGTACGGATCCATTCTTTCTGTTCTTCCGACAAAATTTCTTCTCTTCCCAGTTTCCGCGGAATCGTATCTGCATAAATTGTCCTGCCAACGCCTTGTTTGATTCGATTTCCAACTGCCCGGTGTGCTTCTTTTATCGAAAAACGGATCTCTGCAAATTCTTTCCTTTCCGTTCCGACTCCGATTGTCACTTCATACTGTTCAAATCCCATCAGATAATCCTTGATTTCTGCAAGAATATTGTTGATGCTGTTCTTTATCGCCTTTGAATTATTAAAATCATAATTGAACAGACAATAGATATGTAAATTTTCTTTCTCGCAGATTAAGACTTCTTCCGCTTCTGTTTTGAGAATTCCTTCTACGATTTCTTCCACTCTGGATATGGTAAGCTTGTCCTGCTTTTTATCTTTCCTGTTGTAATCCACATAGTCCAGCTTGATATCAATTCCCCGGTAAATCTCCCCCTGAAATTCTACACGGTCATCTACTTCTTCCGGTTCTTCTGTTTCTATGATATTTTTCAGAAAATCTCTTTTTATGATATGTCTGCTCTCAGATACCGTTTCCTTAAATGCTTTTTGTTCCGTCTCTGCTTCCCACTGCTCATTTAATTTTTCTGAAATTTTCCCCATAACATGATTCAGTTCTTCTTCATTGATCGGCTTAAGCAGATAATCCTCGACACCATATTGCAGTGCCTGCTGTGCATACTCGAATTCTTTATATCCACTGATCACAATAAACTTCACATCCCTGTGATGTTCTCTTGTCATCCTGATCAGATCCAGTCCACTGATCTTCGGCATACGAATGTCCGTCAGAACGATATCCGGACACCTGTCACTTTGTATAATCTCGAACGCTTTTTCTCCATTATCGACTACATCTACACACTCCAGATTAAATTCATCCCAATGAATCAATTTGTTTATAAGAGTTCCTATCCTAAGTTCATCATCCACAATTAATACATGCCATTTTTTCTTCTGCATTAACGTACTCTCTCCTCTCTCGATAATAGTCGGCATTTTTATTATAGATGTTAAAAAAATTTCTCGCAACTGAAAAATTTGTAACATACTGTTCTACGAATGGTACAATATCAAAAAATTGCCAGCAATTTTTACATTGCTGGCAAAATATACTATTTTTCTATTTTCTCTTCCCGAAGTTCCCTCAGAATTTCTTACTGCAAATAAGAACCTTCTATTTCTTCTCCGCATACTTAAATGAATAGTTCGATCCTGTACTGTAGAAATAAATTCCACTGACATTCGGACTGATCATCCGGGCAATTGACTGCTGATAGATTGGGAATACCACACAGTCATCTGCAAGCATCTTCTCGCAGTCAACCAGCGCATTCCATCTTGCTTCTGTATCCAGGGCAAGCTCACCATATTTTGCTGAGTCGATCGTATCATCATATTCTGTATTGCTGTAACGACCATAGTTGGTTGAGCTTCCTGTGATGAAGCAGTCAAGATCTGTCATCGGGTCTGCGTAGTCTGGTCCCCATCTTGTAAGACCAAGCTGGTAGTTTCCGTTCTGCATATCTTCCAGACGTGCTTTCTTCGGTTCAACCTTGATTGATACGGTAAGTCCTTCCAGGTTTGTCTGCCATTCATTCTGCAGGAACTGTGCCACCTGCTGTGCAGAGTCACTGTCTTCTGTTACAAGCTCCAGTTCAAGAGAATCGATTCCCAGTTCAGAAAGTCCCTTGCTCCAGTATTCTTTTGCAGCATCTACATCATAGGTCCAGTTATCATAGGTTCCTGCCTGTTTACGGAATTCTGTACCATCCGGACTTACTGCAAGATTTTCTGCCACAATGTAATCAGCCGGTGTAGAGCCGTCTTTCAGAAGAGTATCTGTAACTGCCTCTTTATCAAAAGATTTTGCAAGAGCCAGACGGATATTTTCATTTGCAAGCTCTTTTACTTCTGTGTTCGGAGAAATATACCACATATATCCATCCTGGGAAGTGCTGAAGTTTTCATCATCCTGATACTGTTCGATCAGATCTCCGGTCAGGGTTACTACATCCAGATCTCCTGATTCATAAGACATTGCTGCTGTCTGGTTATCCAGGATAACCTGCCATTCTACACCGTCTAATTTTACATCACCTGCATCATAATAATCATCATTTTTCTCTGCCTTGATCGTCATTGCAGATGGTTCGTAATCTGTGATCTTAAATGCACCATTGCAGAGGATCGTATCTGCTGATGTTGCAAAATTATCTCCTGCTTCCTGTGCAAAATCACGTTTTACAGGTAAGAAGCTCGGGAAAGTCATCAGACTTTCAAACACGGCACAAGGGGAAGAAAGTGTAACCTTCAGAGTTTTGTCATCCACTGCCTCTACACCAAGATCTGTCACTGGTTTATTTCCTGCCACAATATCATCCGCATTCAGAAGACACGCCGTCTGTACAAAGAACTGATACTCACTTCCTGTATTCGGATCTGCCAGTGTCTGCCATGCATATACGAAATCATCTGCTGTCACATCGGATCCATCGGACCATTTTGCATCATCACGAAGCTTAAATGTATAAGTAAGTCCATCATCTGACTTATCTACACTTTCCGCTGCCGCAAGAATTGCATTTCCGTCTTCATCTTTGGTATAAAGACCTTCCATACACTGCGCCAGTACTGAAAATGAGGTTCCGTCATTTGCAAGCTGTGGGTTCAGCGAATCAATTGCTACACCGATCTGATAATGCAACGTATTATCTGACGCGCTTTTCTTTTCGGTACTATCTGTTTTTTCTTCGGTTTTCGAGCTGCCACCGCATCCGGCAAGTGCAGTTATACACAGGGATGCGGTCACAGCCATTGCTGCTGCTTTTTTCCAGTTTTTCATAATCCTACCTCCAAAAATATATTTATCGAAACTCTCTTATCTGTAAAAAGAATGTGCCAAGGCACATTCTCGCGCCGAGCACGTTGCTGAGCGCCAGTGACGCTCGTTAAGCAACGACCGAAGCGGAGCGTAGACCGCTTGCGACATTCTTCATCTTCGTGCGAGTGCGCATCTCCGGCACGCAGTGCCTTTTGTTTCATAGGAAGTTCCTTTGGAATTTCCTATGGAATAAGAAAGTCTGATATCAGTGTAATACCCAGGAATCGAATTCCTCTTCTGTAGAACGTACAAAATGTGTACCTTCTACTTTTCTTAAGATTCCTTTGTTATAATCAATTCCACTGGTTTCATAATCGTAATGCAGTGATGTCCGGTTCTTTTCCACACACGGGTTTGGCTGCGGAATAGCGGAAATCAGGCTCTTCGTGTACGGATGTACCGGATTTTCAAAGATCTCCTCTGTTGTTCCGGTTTCTACCAGATGTCCCAGATGAAGCACCCCGATCCTGTCCGAAATATATTTCACCATGGAAAGGTCATGTGCAATAAACAAATAAGCTGTCTGTGTCTCCTGCTGGATATCTTTCATCAGATTTACCACCTGTGCCTGGATCGACACATCAAGTGCCGAGATACATTCATCCGCAATGATCAGTTTCGGATTCATCACCAGCGCTCTTGCGATCCCGACTCTCTGTCTTTGTCCTCCGGAAAACTGATGCGGATATCTTGTTGCATGCTCCGGGGTAAGTCCAACCTTTTCCAGTATTTCTGCAATTTTATCATTTCTGTCGTCAAAGCTTTTATACATATGATGGATGTCCAGCCCCTGTCCGATGATATCCGATACTTTTTTTCTCGGATTCAGACATTCCATCGGATCCTGGAAGATCATCTGCATATCTACTCTTAATTTTTTCTCATCCGCTTTAGAAAGTTTTCCTGAGCAATCCATGCCCTCAAATGTAATTTTTCCATCTGTCGGCTTATAAAGCCGGATGCAGGATCTCCCGATCGTTGATTTTCCGGATCCGGATTCACCGACAAGACCATAAGTTTCTCCCGGATAAATCTCAAAGCTTACGTCATCGACTGCCTTTACGGTAAACTTTTTATTTACTTTAAAATACTGTTTCAGCCCTTCTACTTTCAGGAGTGGCTCTCTTTTTGTCTCTGTCATACTGCCGCTTCCTCCTTCATCCGGATGATCCTTTTCTTCAGTTCCTCCGGCATTTCTACCTTCGGTGCAAGCGGATGCAAAAGCCATGTCGCCGCGAAATGGGAATCACTGATTTTGAACATTGGCGGTTCTACCCTTGAATCAATCTTGAGCGCATATTTATTTCGCGGTGCAAATGCATCTCCGCACACCGGTTTCTGCAGATTCGGCGGACTTCCCGGTATGGTAAAAAGTCTGCTGTCTGCTGTATTAAGATCCGGCATTGCTGATAAAAGTCCCCAGGTATACGGGTGCTTCGGATCATAAAATATTTCATCGATGCTTCCCTTTTCCACGATTTTTCCCGCGTACATAACGTTGACATAATCTGCAACCTTTGCAACAACTCCCAGATCATGGGTAATATAAATAACAGAAATTCCGGTCTTTTTCTGGATATTTCGGATCAGCTCCAGGATCTTTGCCTGGATCGTCACATCCAGCGCTGTTGTCGGTTCATCACAGATCAGCAGCTCCGGGTTACAGGCAAGTGCGATCGCTATCACCACTCTCTGGCGCATTCCACCGGAAAGCTGGTGTGGATAATTCTTCATCCGCTTCTCGGCATCGGTAATTCCAACCAGCTCCAGAAGCTTCACTGCTTTTTTATAAGCTTCCTCTTTCGGTGTCTTATAATGCCAGATCATTCCCTCCATGATCTGCTTTCCGATCGTCATCAGCGGATTTAACGAGGTCATCGGATCCTGGAATACCATCGCAATTCTTTTTCCGTTGATATGTTCACGGATTTCTTTCTTCTGCATTTTCAAAATGTCACAGCTGACCTTTTCTCCGTCTTCTCTTGTATAAGTAAATTTGATCGATCCACTGTTTACCTGTCCGTTTTTTGTCAGAATCCCCATCGCCGCTTTTGCTGTTACCGACTTTCCTGAACCTGATTCTCCGACGATCGCAACTGTCTCCCCCCTGTAGAGATCTAAATTTACGCCACGGATGGCATTGACATTTCCTGCTGTTGTTTTAAATGATATGGAGAGATCACGAACCTCCAGTATTTTTTCACGTTCTGCCATTTTCATCCCTCCTACATTTCTTTCATTTTCGGATCCAGCGCTTCTCTGAGTCCGTCTGCCAAGAGTGTGAAGCTGAGCATCAGAAGCGACATAACAACCAGTGGGAACACAATCTGATATGGATGCGTTGTAAAATTCTTATATCCGTCTGAGATCATGGTTCCAAGAGATGCAAGCGGGCTCGGAACACCCAGTCCGATAAATGCCAGAAACGCTTCTGTAAAAATCGCATGTGGAATGGAAAACATGGTCTGTGTGATGACCGGTCCGAAAATATTCGGAAAGATTTCACTGAAAATAATTCGGAAACTGCCTGCTCCGAGTGTTCTTGATGCAAGTACAAATTCCCGTTCCTTCAGCTTCAGCATCTCTGCTCTTGCAATCCTGCTCATTCCGATCCATCCGGTAACGATGAGCGCCACCGTGATCGAAGTAAGTCCGGGACTGAGTACCAGCATCATCAGCGTAACAACCACCAGAGTCGGTATACTGTTCACTATTTCCACGATCCTCTGCATGACCATATCGACTTTTCCGCCGAAATATCCGGAGATCAGTCCATAGCTGAGTCCGAAGAGCATATCCACCAGTACCGCAACGACTGCGATATACAAGCTGATTCTGGTTCCGGTCCATGTTCTTGTCCAGATGTCACGTCCAAGTGAATCACTTCCGAACCAGTAATACACATCCGTCTTTTTATTGCTTATGTATTTGTTGATCTTCTTTGCCACACCGGAAGCCTTAACCGTCTCGCTTCCATCCAGGATTCCGAGTTTCTCAAGTCCCGGAACTCTTGGTGCAAGATTCTGATTCTTAATATCCTGCGTTGCGTATGTGTACGGTGTCATGTTCGGTCCGACGATTGCCAAAAGGATAATCAGCAGGATACAAAAGAAACTGATTACAGCACCTTTGTTCTTCTTGAATCTCATATAAGCATCCTTCCAGAAGCTCTGACTTGCAAAGTTTGTATCAATCAGATCTTCGTCCATATGCTGAAATTCAAAATCATCTTCCTGAAACCGGATTCCTTTTAAATATTCTTCCACATCGGTAACCGGTACTGCCACCGATGCGGCTTCTGTCATCTGTACTTTTTTCTTTTTCAACATCATAGCCGCCTCCTATTCCTTCGCAAGTCTGATTCTCGGATCGATCACACCGTAAAGGATATCGACTGCAAGCATCAGAACGATATACATCACACTGTAAATAAATGCAATGGTTATCGTCACGTTATAATCATTCGACTGAATCGCTGTTACCATCAGACTTCCGATTCCCGGTATGGAGAAAATCTTTTCGATTACCAGAGAGCCAATCATCAGATCGACAACCAGTGGCGCAAGAACGGTGATGATCGGAATCAGTGCATTTCGAAGCGCGTGTCTTACGATCAGCGGTCTTCCTGTAATTCCTTTGCTTTCTGCCAGAAGCATGTAGTCGCTGTCCAGAACTTCCAGAAGCTCTGTTCTGGTGAATCTGGCAACCGTTGCAATGGAAAACATTGCCAGTGCAATTGTTGGCATTACCGATGAGGCAAATGCTTCTGCCGAATCATATAAAAGTGGAAAAATATTTGCCCGGTATCCCAGAAAATACGCCATTGCAAGAGCAAATACATAAGAGGGAAGGCTGACTCCTAAAACGGAAATAACGGTACAAACAGAATCAATCCAGGTTCCGCTTTTCAGCGCTGCCACTATCCCAAGCAAAATTCCTAAAATTGCTCCAAATACAACCGCCTGTCCGCCAATCCGGAAACTGACCGGAAGTCTTGTGTTCAGGAGCTTGGAAATATCTGTATTTTTTGAAATACTGTAAGATACTCCGAAATCACCTTTCACAACATTTTTTACATAATTTACAAACTGTACAACGATCGGCTGATCCAGTCCGTATTTCTGATTCAGCACCTGTACCTGAGCCTCTGACAGCTTTTCATCATTGAACGGTGAACCTGGCATGAACTGCAGCATGCAAAAGAGCAGCAAAAGAATAATCAGGATGGTAACGATTGAAACAAACATTCTTTTCGCAATATACTTTTTCACGAAAATCCCTCCCTATTTGTATTTTTAGAAAAGGTAAAATGAAAAAAAGCATAACCGCAATTTTCTGCAGCTATGCCTCTTTGCATTTGACCTTTCTGTTTTTATATACTTTGAAATGCAATTTCCCAGTATATAAAACAAACGGAACATAACTTTTTGTTATGCCCCGTCGCATTTAATATGGGTGTAATTATAATTAGACAAGTTTTATTTGTCAAACTAATTTTGCAACACTTTATTTTCTTTTGTTTTGAACGTCTTTTGCTTTTTATTTTTAATTTTTTATAAGAGATCCTTTATTTTTTTATCCGGTTCTTCTTCTCTGAGTTTTTTCATCTTCCTGAAATACGAACTCATCTCATCTGCCATCCCCGAAAGCCGGTTCAGCAGTCCGGAAAACTCCGTCAGCATCTCATCATCCTTATAGTACGGATACACAATATCATGGTCGATCTCGCTCCATCCTTCTTCAAAAAGCGTTCTGCCCTGGATTTCCAGATAGTATCCGTGATACTTGATGATATAATGCAGTGAACGGTAATACCCGCCTGTCCGCACTTCAATCTGCGTACTGTCATAAATCCTCGTATCCCCGGAACGCTTGTATACTTTTGGACGTTCTGCGATATAGAAGTGCTCCGGATCCTCATCAAAGTCCCGCAGCCTGTCCTCTATATAATTTTTCGGATCATTTTCAAACATCGAAGTGATGAACTTATGAAAATGGATCCAGTCTTCCCGGTAAAGGAAGAAAACCCTGATACCAATCAAATCTGTGATGTATTTGTGGTAATTCGATTTGTTGATATGTTCAAATTTTGCATAATTTTCTTTCCGCTTCCGGATGATCTTTTCCAGAAGGTGCATTGGATTCTTGGTCCTGTAACGATAGGAATGGATCCCTGCCCGCTCAATATCATAGATATATTCATCTACAAATTCTTTTCCCAGATGACGGAACAATTTCGTTTTTGACATATAATCTTCATAGATCTCTGTCAGCTCCTCCCAGGAAATCCGGGCAGCCGTAAGGTCATCCTCTGTCAGATTACAGGTTTTCAGAAATTCCTCTTTATTGATCATTTGCTCTCTCACCCAATTCTTTCCGGCCCATGCGGACCTCTTCCATATGACCGGCAAGCTCCCTGTCCATATGATCGAACAGATAATTTTTCGCACTCTCTTTGTGAAGCTCCCATTCTTCCCGAATCTGCCGGTTCACGATCTTCACCTCTTCCAGGAACTCCCGGGAAGATATGATCGTACCTCCCTGTCCCTGTGTAATCACCTGCTCCACACCATCTGATGTAACTACCGTCACATGATACTTTCTTCCGACCTCATGTACTACCTTTTCAATGTACATATCCGCCGTCTCAGCTTCTTTTGTATACACAACATGAATGTTATGGTATTTGAAAATTTCCATTGCTTCGCCTTCAACCTTGTAGGCATCAAATACCAGGATCAGAGGATAGTTCTTAAACCCCTGATAATTGCAAAGCACATCCATCAGTTTATTTCTTGCTGCTTCAATATTCTCTTTTGCCAGTTCTTTCAGATCATCCCATGCGAAAATAACATTATAACCATCTACCAGCAAATATTCCTGTACGCCTTCTTCATCTTTCTTTGCTTTTGGCGTTTTCCCTGCAGTCACAGTCTTTGGAAGACGATCAGCTTTTCGCTCTACCCGTCCATAAGTCCGGATAAAAATCTCTTCCAGCTCCCTGTCTTCTCTGGCATTACGCGCATAATGCCTGCCGCCTCTGGCTGCTGCTTCTGCTGATCCGCTTTTCTCCTTGCGTAAATTTACCGGTACAGTCTCATCCAGACTTTTTTCTGTCTCTCCTGCCAGCCTTTTCCGCTCTTCCAGGATCTTCGGAAGCTGTGCCTCAATATGCATATGTTCCGGCACTTCCTGCCACGGTACATTATATCCTGCTCCATGAGCACAGAATACAGAGCCCGTCGGATTCTCCACATCCCGCTCCGGATCGTAACCAATCGCCTCTACAACTTCGTCCTGATTATGGCATGGAAAATATCCCTTCAGCGTACAGAACAGTTTCCCTCTTCCTCTGCTGTATGTGGTTACTTCTCTCTGATAATCCTGCATTTCAGACACCGGTGCACTTCCGGTGATCACTGCCATATCATCTTCCGTCTCCGGTCCGTCAAATTCTCCATTCATCCGCTGAATATCCGTAAGTGCACGGCCTGTCATCTCTGACGGAATTTCCAGACGAAACGCATAATACGGTTCAAGCAGTACATTCTCCGCCTGCATCAGTCCCTGGCGGATCGCACGGTACACCGCCTGGCGGAAGTCTCCGCCCTCTGTATGCTTCAGATGTGCACGTCCACTGGCAAGTGTGATCTTCACATCAGTAAGGACCGATCCTGTCAGAACTCCCCGGTGCTCTCTTTCCAGCACATGCGTCAGGATCAGTCGCTGCCAGTTCTTGTCCAGCACATCCTCACTGCAGATCGTATCGATCGAGATTCCACTTCCCGGCTCTCCCGGTTCCAGTATCAGATGCACTTCCGCATAATGACGCAACGGCTCAAAATGCCCTACTCCTTCAACTGTATTTTTAATCGTTTCTTTGTAAACAATATTTCCACTTCCAAAGGAAATATCCACGTCAAACCGTTCTTTTACAAGGCTTTGCAGAATCTCCGTCTGCACTTCGCCCATCAGCTGGACCTGGATTTCTCCTGCCTCTTCATTCCAGACCACGCGGAGCATCGGATCTTCTTCCTCCAGTTGTCTGAAATTCTGCAGCATCCGGTGCACATCACAGCCTTCCGGCAGCTCCACCCGGTAATTCAGAACCGGCTCCAGTATCGGTGCCGACGAACTTTGCTGCATCCCAAGCCCCTGTCCCGGATAAGTCCGGGTAAGTCCTGTCACAGCACAGATACAGCCTTTTTCTGCTTCCTGCACCATCTCGTACTTATCCCCGGAATAAATCCGGATCTGGTTGACTTTCTCCTCCAGAGGTTCTTCCTCCGCCATATATTCCAGGATCTCTTTGACCTTCAGTACTCCGTTTGTGATCTTCATATGTGTCAGACGGCTGCCCTGTGGATCTCTGGATATCTTATATACCTTCGCTCCAAAAGCTTCTTCAGCATGCGTCCCGCTTACCGGTCCGTCCATGTATTTTTCCAGTCCGTCCAATAATTCCTGCACACCTTCCAGCTTCAGTGCTGAACCGAAATAGCATGGAAATACCTTTCGTTCCCGGATCAGCGTCTGAATCTGGCTCGCCGTGATCTCTCCATTTTCCAGATAGCTTTCCATTACCGTCTCGTCGCACATAGACAGCTCTTCCAGAAATTCTTCACCAACTTCTGTAAAATCCACACACTCTCCGCTGAGCTTCCGCTTTAATTCAACAAGTCTGTCCTGTCTGTCCGTACCGTCCTGATCCATCTTATTTATGAAAATAAAGGTCGGGACCTGATATCTTGCAAGAAGATTCCACAGGGTTCGTGTATGCCCCTGCACACCGTCCGCTCCGCTGACAACCAGAATTGCATAATCAAGAACCTGCAGGGTACGCTCCATTTCTGCTGAAAAGTCCACATGCCCCGGTGTATCAAGAAGAGTCACCTGCTTGTCTCCAAGTGCAAAATTCGCCTGCTTGGAAAAAATGGTAATCCCCCTGCTTCTCTCCAGCGTATACGTGTCCAGAAACGCATCTCCGTGGTCAACTCTTCCAAGCTTCCTGATCTGACCGGTAAGATAAAGGATTCCTTCCGAAAGCGTCGTCTTTCCGGCATCCACATGCGCCAGGATCCCGACAGATATATATTGTTTTGGCTTATTTTCAGATGTTGCTGCCATCGAAAAAATGCCCCTTTCTGCTCATAATAATCTCTTGATTATCATATCACAGAAAGGGACATAAGTCGACACGCGAATCTTTTTATCTGTCCTGCTTTTCATATTATTGGTTCTCAGGTAATCTGTAATCAACAGCTTTTATACAACGGCTTCTATAATTTTTTTATCTCCGAGAACAATTTCATGAACTCCTGTCTCTTTATTCTTATTGAAATTGAAACTAAGCAGATATCCTGTCGAAGTATGATAAGCATCCAGATATTCAACCAATTGCTTTTCACCCCGTTCATTATATTCTTTCCCACGCCATATTTTCATTTCAATAACATACTGTTCGCCCAGATAATCCACGATCACATCTGTTCTTTTCTGTCCTCGTGTTCTGGCTTCAATATAATAATTGCCTGTGCCATTGATGATCGGCCGCAGATATAACAGAAAATATTTTCTTCCTTCTTCTTCAACAAAAGTCTGCTCCCGCTCTCCATACAGATCATTAAAATGAACTACAAATCTTTCTAATATAAGCCTCATATTCAGGCGTCCATCCATAATAAACTGGTTCTTATCCAGAAGTGCTGCCGAATAAATCTTTTTACTCTGCATTTCTGATGTTGACAGATACAGATTATACAGCCAGGTCTCAAACAGACGGTTTGCAATCGCCATTACACCATTCTGATTTTTCACAAACCCAAACATCGTTGCAATGCTGATCGACGGCTCATAATAATTATATGCAATTGCTTTCCCCGTAAAAAGCAGAGTATAAAGCATTTCATTTAATTCAGGATAACTGGATAGCTTTTCACTCAGCGATTCAAATAATGTGTTTTTTTCTGCCAGAAGCAGTTTCACTGCTTCGTGAAATCCGGCATCTGTCCAGGCAGCCGTCTTCGAGCCATATTTTTCTTCTGTACTGATGTCTTCATCCATCAACTGGCATATTCTTGAAACCAGAAACGGATAACCGGATGTATAAGCATAAATTGCCTTTGCCATCTTTTCAATATTCATACCTGTTTGATGATCTTTTTCATAAGCTTCCAGCATTCCTGCGATTTCGTTTTCAGAAAAACTCATATCTACCTTGAAATCCGCTGCAATATTCCACGGGCTGTTATATTTGTGCTCTTCGTCCGGACGTATCTTATGACGCAGATTTTTGATATCGTAAACTCCTGCCAGAATCACAGACTGGAATGTTTTCTGCTGAAAACGGTTGATATACTGTGCACGAAGCTGCCCCAGGAAATCAAGAAATACCTGATTATTGGATGCGCTGTCTACCTCGTCAATCATCAGAACAATCGGTTTTTCAGAGGCCTCACAGATATCTCCAAGTTCTTCAAACAGAGGTTTTAATGTGAAATATCCCGCTCTTCCATTTACACTTTTTTCAAGCATTTCTACTGCCTGTTTTAACGGAATCTCCATACCTGATACATACTTCTTAAACTGTCTGAGAAAAGTATTTGCAAAAGACAGCGCAAAAATATTTTCCGTTGCAAAATCAGCACTTCCAAATGTCTGAAAATCCATCATTATGACATCATATTCTTTTTCAAGCATTTTTTTCAGTGCCAACAGCGTTGTCGTCTTTCCATACTGTCTGGCTCTGTTGATCGTAAAATATTTCCCTTCATCTACCAGTGCTTTAATCTGATTCAGGCGTTCAGTGATATCTACCATATAATGTTTTTCCGGAATACATACAGCTGTTGTATTAAATACTTTCCCCATATTTTTGCCTGCCTCCTGTTCGGAACATTATTATCCTTATTTTAGCACGAGTTTTCCGGAAAGTATACGCTCTTTCCCGGAAACTCTTCATTTTCCAAGTGAAATATTTTTTACTTTCTCTCACGCAAAAGCTGTTCAATTTTTGAAATAAAAAGATCAAATACAACGTCATTTTTTTCACTTTTCATTTGACATTTTCTGCGGTAAGATACAATCAGAACAAATTTCTAAAAAAGGAGAGCGCTATTTACTTATGAAAAATACTGACTTAACCAATACTTACCGCGAACTTGACAGAGAACTTGCCATTTTGCATGACCAACTCGAAAGCCACCGTTCTTTTGAAAAGATCCTTTTTCTCCCGACTCCCGAAAAGATCAGGTCGGTCCGTGAAAAATGGAACGATTTAAAAACACAGGTTGAAAACCTGGATGCACCGGACAATGTCTATCGTCTGGTGAAGCATCATCTGAAAGACTTCCTGGATTCTCTTAAATTTACCATCGAAGAAAAAGAACACAGTCCGGAAGCACCTCTCCTGGATTTTGTCTATTATCTTCAGGAAGTCGCTCGCTGTGACAGACGTTCTAATGAAGTACGTCTCGATGTCCTAACCAGAAAATTACAGGCATTCCATGAAAATCAGGATTTGATCCTTAATCTGATCCACACACAATACGGCGAAAATGAAGCTTCCCTTTCTTCTGCCTTCGCCCGCGCAAGGCTGGATATGCAGCGCGACCAGAAACTGTTAAATGAATATTTCCCGGATTTCGCAGAAGAACAGATTGCGTCTTTATCTCAGTCCTTCCAGATTTTTATCGATCAGCTTCAGGAAATGGCAGATTTACTCGGTTCTGACTGCCAGTCTGACTCTGAAGAATTGTTAAAGGATGATCTCTCAAAGACCATCAAGATGGATCCGGAAGCTTACCGCAGCCTTCTGAAAAACCGTCTTGGTGTATCTCTCGACGAACTGCTTGCATGGCATAAAGAAGAAATTGAAAAGACCCGTGCTGAAGTCTTCGAAATCGCCTCCAAATTAGATCTTCCGGAAGGAACTCCTAAGACAATGAAAGAAGTCAGCGATGTGCTTTTCCGTTATGCCGGTCCTTGTGACAGTGCCGAGGAAATGTATACACGTGCCAGAAATTATCTGAAACGTACCCGCGCTGTCGCTCATGAATATGTACGTCTTCCGGAAGATGAAACCTGTCTGTGCGTTCCGCTTCCGCCTTGCTATAAGGATTCTTACCCTTGGGGCGGTTATGAGGGTGGTGATTTCCGTGTCAAACCGCTCCGCGGCCAGATGTTCCTGAATCAGTATAATTATCAGAACATTACTGATGGCTGGATCAAGATGAATACCATGCACGAAACTTATCCGGGACACCATGTCCAGTTTATCCGTGCAGCGATCGATCCAATACCGGAAACTGTAAAAATAGGAGCCAAAAGTGTACCTCTGGAAGAGGGAACCTGTATCCGGACTGAACGTGCATTTACCTTTATCTTTGCGGAAGACCCGTTCTTCCCTCTGTTCGTTGCATTCCGCCGTCATCATGCCTCTGTCCGTATCCTGGTTGACCTGCAGCTGTATTATTTTGGAGCGACACTGGAGGATGCTGTTAAAATCTACGAAGAAGAGCTGGGCTTTGACCGCGTAACTGCCCGCGCCCAGGTACAGGCACACCAGAATGCGCCTGGATATTTCACCTGCTATTATTATGGAATGAAGAAAATCTGCGACTGGGAAAAACAGTATGGCTATACAAAATGGGATTACACGGAACTGCTGTTCTCAGCTGGGCGGATCAGTATGGAAAGCCTGGAGATGCTGGTTAAGATGACCAAAGAAGAGCAGGGACGCTTCTTTACGGAGTTTCGGAGCTTGCTGATGGAATAATAATATAGGGGAGTTGTTTGTAAAGGGGACGAAAACCCGGAGCCACCCACCTATCCTGTCAGATTCCCACGCACTGGACATTTCGATGAGCCTCTGAAAACGTATATTGTGTCAGCAACGGCTTCCACAATATACTGAGTCTCATCTCCATAGTGCTCAAGGGAATCTGACAGGATAGGTGGGTGGCTCCGGGTTTTCTGGTACTGGTGCAACTCAAGATAATTGCATATTAGAGACATCAGCTCGCTGCGCATGACTGATGGTGATTTGTTTGTCCAAAGTTTAAGTGTTGCCGTAAGTAAAATTTAAAATAATGGAATAATTTCTAAAATATATCTTTAAAATATTCATAATAAAATCTTACATTTTTATAAGTCTGCTTAAATCCTCGCGTTTCTTTTCTGTGGTTCCATAGATGTTGATGTGATTCAGGTCGCCACTACGGTCTGTAAAAGCGGGGAAGAGGAAGCCGGATGTTGGAGAACCGGGTTCGTATTCGCCGACAAGGGGACAGATGGCGCAGATGAGATAGGGGAACATCTCTTCGGATTCACCGAGGCGTTCTTTATCGGCTGCTTTGGCTGGGATATCGTAGTTATCATGGAAAACATAGATCGCGTAAGGGGTGGTGATCCGGATGTTTTCCATGATGATATCATAAAGGGTATCCATCAGGGCATCGTTTTTGAGTTCGCAGTCTCTGAGCGCCATCAGAAGCTGCCACATACTTCCGGCTTTCTGATTTTCTGTCTGGATCTCGTATTTTTTCAGTTGTGTGTTTGTCTCTGCAAATGGAATGGTTTTGGCGATTGCGAGATTTTTTGTTTTTTCTGATGGAGAAAGTTTGAGAAAATTGATGTTAAAGCTTCCGTCAAAATCTCCGTCTGCATCTACATAGCAGCCTGCAATTCTTGTAAATGATGTTCTCGTCGGTGTCATCCGCCTTGTCAGTTCCAGCATATCTGTTCGGTTGATCATTTGTATCTGTTCCTTTCTATGGATATCAATTGAGCACTAAATCTGTTGATTTATTTTTACCTTTTATAGTTTGCAGTCAGTCCAAATATCTTGTTTTGTTGACTTAATTTTAGCTTCTTTAATTTTAAGTCAACTTTTTTAGTGCTCTTCGTTGACTTATTTTCTACTTTTTCAATTTAGAATCAACTTCCTGGGTTTTTTTATTGACTTATTTGTCAATTTCTCAATTTACAGTCAATTTCCTATACTCTTTTAGTTGACTCTTTTTCCGTTTTCTCAATTCGCAATCAATTTCCAGGACTCTTTTTGTTGATTTAGTTCCGAATTTTCCATTTTAAAGTCAACTTTTAAAACTCTTTTCATTGACCTATTTATGATTTTTCGCACTTTCCAATCAACTTTATCGTCTCACTCCGTTGACCTGTTTCCGTCTTTTAAGTTTTCAAATCATACATTGCTAAAATTCTTCTATTTCAACAACACGATCTCCCCTTTTTTCTTTCCATATCATCAGATACACTTTGAAATCTACCGAATCTCTCGCCGCTGCAAATGGCTCCTCACGTACAAGTGTAACTTCCTGTCCTTTCGACTCTAGTTCCTCTTTTCTTTGTTGTGCCTTCAGTAAAACTTCACCATATTTCTGATTGAATTCCTCTCCGAAATCCCTTCGTGGATAATTTTCCGCTTCTTCGATCAACTTTTTATCCAACAACTCTACAACTGCCGCATGTTTCGCACGATGCAGCAATCCGGCAATCCATCTGCTCATCCTTTTTCCATAATACTTCCGGTAAATATGCAGCCACCTTAACAGACTCCAATCCTCTGCTTCTCTGGCAAGCTCTTCCATCACATCGATTGCCTCTTCTGCTGGACTCCATGGATCCTCCATTGGAACAATATATTTTTCCGGGACTGCCGGATAGCAGGCATAGTTCAGTGGCGGAAAATGCACCAGACTGGCAAGTCTTTGCTCTGCTTCACTTGCCGCCTCTTCTCCAAGGTATTCGCATTTATCACGCAGAATCGCCAGCCGGTATTCCAGAATCCGCAGATACTCGTACCCTTTCACCCAGAAATGTCCCACATCTCCGTAATTATAAAGGTTCACCTCCAACTGAAGATCCTGGAAAAAGATCGTCACAACCGTCTCGCCCTGATATACAATAAGCACGTATTCTCCGTCCTCCTGGCTTAAAGTTGCGTCCAGCTCTCCTTCATAATCTTTCTGATAATGCCCGGTCATTCTTGCACCAGAGAATACCAGAAAGCTTTCCACTGCATCATTCATCAGATACACGAGACGGATTTCATCCTGGTTTTCCACATCTTTGTCTGGAAACAGAAGTTCAAACTGATCCTGACCTAACAGTTCGGCAAGCTTCTGAAATGCCTCCGGAATTTCTTCTGTATATCCATCTTCCATTTCCACAGATTCTTCCTCTGCCAATATATTCTCCTGCATTTCCAGTTCGCTCATCTATTCCTTTTCTCCTTCATTTGCCTCTTCCATATCCACACAGGCAAGTCCTCTGTCCTCCACATAACTGACGCGGATCACTGCCTGCGACCAGTTGAGGCTGATCCTGGCAGCCTTCTGCTTTTCTTCTCCGGCTTTCCGGAGCAGATCCAGAAGCTTTTCCAGAACCTCTCTTGTCAGATAGCCGCCTCTCCACTGGAAGGTCAACGTCCTGCCCTTCTTGGCTGCCTGCAGCGACCGTTTATAGACATCCTCTTCTTTTGTAAAAGAAAGTTTCTTCTCCCGGTAATAAAAATGATCCCCATTCGTACAGACCGGTGCCGGTGCGATCAGCGGTTCATGATCTCGGAAAATCTTTTTATCGTCCAGATTGAAATAATCATAGCGAATCTCCTGCCCTGCCACGCTGTGCTTTCCAAGCGTATTGTCAAAGGTTGCATCCAGATGATAATATGTACCGCCTATTTTTACAATATTCCAGGTATGACGGTACTTGATCCCTTTTTCCGGATTGTTGCCACAGACTGCGATCATGCACCAGATTCCAAGAGCATCACAGAGTACTTTTACCGACTTTGCAATTCCTTCGCACACACCGACTCCATGTCCGAGTGGACCGATGATCTCATGGGAATACGCCTTTTTCAACTTATCATAAGTCACATTTTCACAGATAAAATCATGAATATATTTCTCCTTTTCCCATTCAGACAAATCCTTTGCCGCTCTTGCCAGCTTCTCTACCCGGGCAGTCATTGCCTTCTGGTGCTCCCGGATTTTATTTTTGTCAAACAGATACTCCGGTACAAAGATCAGATTCGGAGAGTCCTGGTAGTATTTATACTTATATCCTGTCATCCAGAAAATCTCCGGGTGATCCAGCCGAAGCCTGAAAAAGACATCATAAAGCTCCGCACTTTCTATGCGCGGTATCTGAAATTCATCCGCAAGCGCATTCGCTCCCTGCATGATTACATGGTATACGGCCTGCTGTGCTTTGGTCATTCTGGTATAGTAAAATGGTTCCATGAAAATCCTCCTGCAAATTCTACAGTAACATCGTCATATAAATTGGTATATACATAATTCCGTCCTGATATTTTAAATCTTTTGTATAGATAATAAATCTGTCTTCCGACTTTAACTGATACTTCTGAATCAGATAATCAAATGATTTGTGTGACATATAATTTGAAGATTTTACTTCGATCGGACAGATCTTCTTTTTTTTCACGATCATAAAATCGATCTCATATTTCTTTTCCCTGGTCGTCCCTTCCGGTGTATACAAATATTCATGAAAATACAACTCATGACCTGCCGTTCTGAGCATCTGTGCTACAATATTTTCAATGATCATTCCCTGATTTATCCCAAGATTATCTATAATCAGAGCCTTATATAAATCCTCATCTGTATTATCCCGGTTCTTCATAATCTGTGTAACCAGTAATCCGGTATCACCCATATATAATTTAAAATTACTTCTGTCTGCAAATAATTCTAATGCAACTTCCGGCTTTGTAACATTGATACACTCATTTCCGATCATTGCTTCTGAAATAAAGCTTACTGCATCTATATAATTTTGGTAACGTGCATTTTTATCCACCATGGAAAGTTTGAAATGCGAATTTTTATTCTCCAGCTGCTCTGGTATTGTACGATAAATAACTGACGCTTTTTCCCGATTTTCTGTATCATATTTTGCCAGATCTTCTTCATAAAGGTTCAGAATATTCCTCTTTACAAAATCGATCTGCGCATAGCTTTTTCCTGAAACATAAGCATCTACCGCTTGTGGCATCCCACCTACAACCATATACGTGCGGAAACTTTTCATGATTCTCCGATGAATCGCATCTCCAAGTGGCTTTCTTTTTTCAAAAGCTTCTCTGATTGTAGGAATCGTAACCTCATCATTGATTGCCCATAAATATTCTTCAAAATCCATCGGGTACATCTTAATCCGGTATTCTTCTGAAGGAATCAGTATATCCTTTACATTTTTCCGAATTGAGATCAGTGATCCTGTCTCAATATACTCATACCGTCCATCCGCAACAAGATATTTTATCGCCTGCCGTGCCTGTGGAAACAGCTGTACCTCATCGAAAATGATCACGCAATTCTTCCCTTTTAAACTTTTTCCTTTTAGGAGAAACAGATTTCTGAAAAACGTATCCAAATCATTCATATTCTCGACAAAATTATTTTTAACATCTATGCTTTCTCTTGCAAAATCAAGAATCATATAATCATCATATTCATTTTTTGCGAAATCCTCTACAATGGTACTTTTTCCAATACGTCTGGCTCCTTCAAGCAATACTGCTGATGTGCCTGCTGCCAATGTTTTCCACTCAATCAGTTTGTCATAAACTTTTCTTTTAAAAATCATTTAGCATTCCTCATTTCATTTTACTTGGTAGTATTATAGCATATTTCCGCCTTAATTATACCATTTTTCACGAAATCACAAAATGTTTATGCCTGCTTTTTAACGAAAAACAGAAATGTTTTCATCGAGTTCTTAACGAAAACACAAAATGTTTATACCACTTTCTTAACGAAAAACAGAAATGTTTATACTGAGATTTTCACGAAATCACAAAATGTTTCTCCAGAATACAATATTAAAAAGTCCCATATGGCAACCCTTTCCGTCACCATACAGGACTTCTCCTTCTTTTCCTTTTATTCTACATTCTTCGTCGCAACAATATCCACGCCCGTATCAGCCACATTTTCAAGGATCACATCCCCAATATGAACCGGAGCCGGAACTTCAATTCCTTTGAGCGCCTTCACACATTCAAAGATTTTGCCCTTCGGGATATCTTCTTTCGTCTTCACCGATACCATATCGATGCTTCCGCCGGACACCCGCACGGTCGAAGTTACGATTCTCGTCGGATTTGTCACTTCTTTTCTTGCGTATACATCACCGCGCTTGCATGTATTTCCGGTGACGCTCACCACTTCTTCCCCATTCATTACAACTGTAAGAGGGCAGCCCATCGGACAGCCGATACATGTCAATTTTCTCTCTTCCATCGTCTACGCCTCCTCAATCTTTACTGTGATGGTCTGCAGATCCGGATATTTCAGAAGCTGCTCTTTTGTCAGCTTAATCTCTTCCATCTCACCTGGTGCAACAACCGGACGTTTTCTGTGGATCACTCTCTCATCATCAAAATATGCGCTGATATAACAGTTCTTGTAGACACCGCCCACACGGAAACGCACGGTCAGGTTCTCATCCATCCGGTCTACGTTAATCGTTCCCGGAACTGTATAGCGGACACCTTCGACTGGATTCATTTTAATCTCTTTTCCGCCCTGTCTGTGCGCTTCTCCCTGTTTTACATATTCCGCAGCATTTCTTCCTGCAGTTCCGGCTTCTTCCGATACAAAGTCAACCAGGTCATGCACATGCAGGACATTTCCGCAGGCAAATACGCCTTCAATGT
Source organism: Allocoprococcus similis (assembly GCF_054660775.1). Taxonomy (NCBI): domain Bacteria; kingdom Bacillati; phylum Bacillota; class Clostridia; order Lachnospirales; family Lachnospiraceae; genus Allocoprococcus; species Allocoprococcus similis. Next base: position 12,178 of record NZ_BAAHSG010000005.1, on the reverse strand, counting down.
TTGTTTCCAGGCTCTCATTTACCTTCGGTCCTGATGTGACAGGGTTCATATCCACGCCCATACCTCTTGAAATCTCATTTTCCGGAATCAAGCCTACGGAAAGAAGGAGGGTATCACAGCTGTATTCTTCTTCGGTTCCAGGAATCGGTTTTCCGTGACTGTCCACCTGTGCCAGTGTAATGCCTTCCAGACGCTCTTTTCCTTTGATATCAACAACCGTATGGCTCAGCTTCAGCGGAATGTCATAATCATCCAGACACTGTACGATATTTCTCTTCAGTCCTCCAGAATACGGCATCAGCTCTGCAACAACCTTAACCTTTGCGCCTTCAAATGTCATTCGTCTTGCCATGATCAGTCCGATGTCGCCGGAACCAAGGATCACAACCTCCCGCCCCGGCATATAGCCTTCGATATTGACCAGTCTCTGTGCCGTACCTGCTGAGAAAATACCCGCCGGACGATAACCCGGAATATTAAGTGCACCTCTGGAACGCTCACGGCATCCCATTGCCAGAACAACCGCCTTCGCCTGAATCTCGAAAAGACCTTCCTCCCGGTTCATTGCGGTGACAACCTTCTGCGGGCTGATATCCATAACCATTGTATTCAGCTTGTATTCAATATTCAGTTCTTTCGCCTGATCTATAAAACGTCCTGCATATTCCGGTCCGGTCAGTTCTTCCTTAAAAGTATGGAGTCCGAATCCGTTGTGGATGCACTGATTCAGGATACCGCCAAGTTCTTTATCTCTTTCCAGGATCAGGACACTGTCCACTCCGCTTTTCTTCGCCGAAATTGCAGCCGCAAGTCCCGCCGGTCCTCCTCCAATGATAACAATATCATAAGCTCTCATGATGCAATGCCTCCCTTTTATAACGAATCCTTATTAGTACCTGTAACAATTTTAGAATCTCCACCGGATTTTGTGATCTCGAACATACTCACATGGCGTTCTCTCGCCAGGATCTCCATCGTTCTCGGTGAGCAGAAACCAGCCTGACAGCGTCCCATTCCGGCTCTTGTTCTGCGTTTCACCCCGTCCAGAGATTTGGCGCCGAGCGGTCTGTTGATTGCATCCATGATCTCACCCTCTGTAACCATTTCACAGCGGCAGATAATATTTCCGTATTCCGGTTTCTCTTTGATCAGTTCCATTCTTTCTTCCTTGCTGAGTGTATTCGGATCCAGAACGCCCTTTCTTGTTGCGATAAAATCTTCTTTTTCTTCCAGATTCATTTTCTCTTTCAGGATCTGTGCCACCATTTCTCCGATTGCCGGTGCACTGGTAAGTCCCGGTGATTCAATGCCTGCACAGTCGATAAATCCTTTTGCATCCTCCACTTCCCCGATCAAGAACTCATGTCCGTCCTCATGTGCACGAAGTCCGGCAAATGAAGTAATCACCTGACGGAGCGGAATATTTTTCACATTCATCTCTGCCCTTTCGATCACCTGATCCAGACCTTCTCTTGTTGTATTGGTTCCTTCTTTATCTTCGATATCGATCGCCGTTGGTCCAAGGATCAGATTACCGTGAACCGTCGGTGCAACCAGAATACCTTTTCCATATTTTCCCGGAAGTGCAAAAATCGTCTTGCTCACATGACTTCCCGCACTCTTATCAAGCAGGCAGTAATCTCCTCTTCTAGGGGTAATATGGATCTTCTTCTCACTTACCATATTATGAAACTTGTCTGCATAGACTCCGGCCGCATTTACCACGTACCTTGTCTGGAAAACCCCGTTATTTGTATGGATTTCCCATCCCTCATCTATTGGTTTAAGATCCGTAACTTCCGTATCAAATTTGAACTCCACACCATTTACATTTGCATTCTCAGCCATTGCAATGTTCAGATTAAACGGACATACAATTCCGGCTGTCGGTGCATAAAGTGCGGCATACGCCTGATCGGAAATATTCGGTTCCATTTCTTTCAATTCCTTACAGTTAAGAATTCTTAACTCCTTAACACCATTTGCAACACCTCGGTCATACAGTGCCTGAAGATTCGGCATATCCTCCTCATGCAGACATACAACCAGAGAGCCATTTTTCTTAAATGGGAAATCCAGATCCTTTGAAAGCTGTTCCATCATCTGATTTCCCCTGACATTCAGTTTTGCCATCAGCGATCCTTCTGCCGCATCATAACCGGCATGGACAATTGCACTGTTTGCCTTGGAAGTACCACAGCATACATCCTCTTCTTTCTCGATTACACATGCCTTCACTTTATAACGTGACAGCTCTCTTGCTGTTGCCGCACCGGATACTCCAGCCCCGATAATTATTACATCATACATTCCCAGATCACTCCTTAATAACTGTTTTTTCTTCCTGAACTTCCTGCTTATGAAAAAGAGCCTGCCAAGTAAACGCATTTCCTTTATGCGGTTATCCTGTCAGGCTCTCTCATCTCATGCCATTACCATTTTCAATTCTGAACTTTTACCACGGAATTGCCCCATACAGTAATACTGCTGCGATTGCTCCGATGATTGGTCCGATGATCGGTACAACCAGACCGTATCCGAAGTTTGAATCACCTTTTCCTTTAATCGGAAGTACTGCGTGTGCAAGTCTTGGTCCAAGATCTCTTGCCGGGTTGATCGCATAACCGGTCAGTCCGCCAAGTGACATACCTACTGATACGATAATTCCGAATACAAATAATTTGTCAACGCCTGTGGAAAGTCCTGTCACGTTTCCAATTCCCTTGATCGCAAATACAAGGATAAATGTTCCAACTGCCTCACTGAAAATATTCAGTCCTGTGTTTGCAATCGAAGGTCCTGTACAGAATACACCAAGCTTTGTTCCCGGATCTTCTGTGGCGTCAAACTGTCCTTTGAAAAGTAAATAAACAATACAGCCGCCTACGAATGCTCCTGCGATCTGGGCGATGATATATCCAGGAACCATCGACCATGCAAAACTTCCGTCCACTGCAAGCGCGATCGTAAGTGCCGGATTAAAGGAAGCTCCTGAAGCCTCTCCGAAAATAAATGCCGGAAGCAGAACTGCAAGACCCCAGGCAAATGTAATCTGAACCGCGCCGGCACCTTTCATACCGGATTTGTTAAGGTTCACATTTGCTACTACTCCATCTCCAAGAATAATAAGTATCATTGTTCCAAGAAACTCTGCTATATAAGGTAACATGATAAGTCCCCCTTTTCCTTATTCAATGTTCTGTTTTCATTTCCTTTTTACTGTCAGAATCTAATCTTCTTTTGCCCATCCGTAAGCATATTTGACAGCCTTATTCCAGCCTTTGATCCGTTTTTCTCTTTCTTCATCTGCAATCTTTGGCTCGAATGTCTTATCAATTGCCCAGTTCTTAATAACATCCTCTTTACTTGCCCAGTATCCAACTGCAAGACCTGCAAGATAAGCAGCTCCCATTGCGGTTGTCTCTACACACTGCGGACGGTTAACCGGTGCATTGATGATGTCAGACTGTGTCTGCATCAGAAAATCATTTGCACTTGCTCCACCGTCAACCTTAAGTGCTGCAAGTTCAATTCCGGAGTCAGCTTTCATTGCTTCCAGAACATCATTTACCTGATAAGCAAGGGATTCCAGAGTTGCGCGGATAATGTGATATTTATTAACGCCACGTGTAATTCCTACGATCGTTCCTCTTGCATACTGATCCCAGTGCGGTGCTCCAAGTCCGGTAAATGCAGGTACTACATAGCATCCGTTTGTATCTTTTACTTTCTTAGCCATGTATTCTGAATCCGGTGCGGAATCAATAATACGAAGTTCATCTCTCAGCCACTGGATTGCAGCTCCTGCCACGAAAATTGAACCTTCCAGTGCATAATTTACTTTTCCATCCAGTCCCCATGCGATGGTTGTTACCAGTCCGTTCTTTGAGAAGATCGGTTTCTCACCGGTATTCATCAGCATGAAACATCCGGTTCCATATGTATTCTTTGCTTCGCCTGCATTGAAGCATGTCTGTCCAAACAGTGCGGACTGCTGGTCTCCTGCTGCTCCTGCGATCGGAATCGGTCCACCGAGGTAAGAAGGATCTGCTTCTCCATATACACAGCTTGACGGTTTTGGTTCCGGAAGCATGCATTTCGGAATGTTCAGCTCTGCAAGGATCTCATCATCCCATTCAAGCGTATTGATATTGAACAGCATCGTACGGGAAGCATTTGAATAATCAGTTACATGAACTGCACCTTTTGTCAGTTTCCAGATCAGCCATGTCTCAACTGTACCGAATAATAATTCTCCCTTTTCTGCTCTCTCTCTTGCTCCCGGCACATTATCAAGAAGCCATTTTACCTTTGTTCCTGAAAAATACGCGTCGATAACAAGTCCTGTTTTTTCTCTGAATTTATCGGTAAGTCCTTTTTCCTTCAGACTGTCACAATACTCAGAAGTTCTGCGGCACTGCCATACGATTGCATGATGGATCGGCTCTCCTGTCTCTTTGTCCCAGACGATGGTTGTCTCTCTCTGGTTTGTAATACCGATTGCTGCAATGTCCTCTGCTTCTGCCCCAATCATGTTCATTGCTTCAACGGCTACACCAAGCATACTTGCCCAGATCTCATCTGCATCATGTTCAACCCAGCCCGGTTTCGGGAAATACTGTGTGAATTCCCTCTGTGCAACGCTGCACATTTCTCCTTTTTCATTGAACAGGATACATCTGTTACTTGTTGTTCCTGCGTCCAGTGCCATTACATACTTAGCCATACTCTTTTTCCTCCTTTAATAAAAATCGCTGCTTTGCATGTTTTATAGTAAAGCGGATGTTCTATGCCGCTTCGCTACTTACTCATCCTCAAATACCTGTACTTTGTTTAAATATCTTCTGTTACTTTTGTTTTACATTTTCCAGACTTCATGATTCGTAGATGAAACTGCGATCGCTCCAGCTGAAAGTGCCGCCATCACAGATTCTTTGTCCGAGATCAGACCACCTGCAATGATCGGTGTCTTTGACATTTTACAGACTTTTCCGATCACCTTCGGCATCACACCCGGAAGTACTTCGATATAATCGGGCTTCACGGCGTGTTGTTGCTGCCTGATATTCTCATATGCCATCGAATCCAGAAGAAAATACCTTAGGACTGTGAACAGCTTAAGTTCCTTCCCCCTTTTAATCAATGCGGCTTTTGTGGAAATTATTCCATCTGCTTCTGTATTTTTCCGGATAAAATCTACGACAATTTCCTTACTGCTAAGACCGCTTATCAGATCTACATGAACCATCGCAACCTTCCCGGAATCTTTTATCTGTTGGACGATCTCACGGATCGAACAGACATCTCCAAATAAAATAAATACAACCCGGATATCTTCCAAAGAACAGCAGATTTTCAAATCATCCATGTTCTTTACTGCTGCAATGATCGGATTCTCTTCTACTGCTTCATGAAAAAAACTGCTCATCTTTTCACCCCTCATAATATGATCGAGTAGGATGCTCCTGCCCGCTCTGTATACTTTGTACAGCATCTCACTTAGCAGCTCGATGATGTACATTCGCCAAATGCGGATCCTTCTACAAATACACAAAAAAAGAGCGCCTCTTGTAACAGCCTTTCGGCTGATATAACATTCGCTCTCCTGTCACGGCATCTTTCTTTAATTACCTTCCTAACATGGCTTCACTATATCACATTGCACAATTATTTGCAATTATTTTTTATAAAAATATACTTTTTGTATGGTTTCTACAAATTTTTCAGCTATATTCAGGTCTGTTATTTGGAAAAAGATGTTTTTCTTTATGCAACTTTTCCGTTACTTTACTGAAAAGTACCTCCAATCTCTCTTCCCGATTAGAGGTACTTTTGCTCTGTCTTCTATTTTCCTTTTTCCTGTAAAATATCTACAATTGTCTTCTCCGTTCCGATCATGCCCGGTGATGCGATCTCTCCCATATGACGCATGGTATCTTCCGGTGTAAATCCATTAATTCCATGAATATCATCAATAAAGATCTCATGCATAGCAAAATCAGCCGACTGAAATGCGGCATTTACTGCCACAACTCCTTTCATCGTACAACCCTTATTTCCGCCATGACAGATCATACCGGTAATACTGCTGGACATATTGTTGATGGTTCTTGCCATTGCATGCTCATCACCTCCATGAAGGAAAACAAGTGCACACGCCATTCCTGTACCTGCAGCAATACCGCAACCACAGAAAGCAGAAAGCTTACCGGAGTACTCTTTGATATACATGCAGATAAGATAGCTTAATGCAGTGGCACGATATAAGGTTTCATCGCTTAATCCGCGAATCTTGCACACGCCGTAAAGAGGCATGGTTGCAATGATTCCATGTGCCCCGGAACCTGTAATGCTCATGGCCGGTCTGTCAAGTCCGATCACACGGGCCTCGATTGCCGCATTGCAAAGTAAAGATGCTGTCTTTAACTCATCATCTGAAATAATCTTTCCGCCATTTTTCTCAAGCAGATACCGTGCATAGGTTGTCCTCGGATTCTGGATTCCTTCCTCAAAAAGAGCATAGTTCATCTCATAGGCAGCCTTGATAAATTCAATTTCCTCTGCCGGAACCTCTTTTGCGTATTCGTAAATCTGTTTTAATGTGTAATTGTGGATCAGTGGTTTTTCTTCTTGACCGCCTTCCACAGAAGCCTCTTCTTTCTCAAGAATCACTTCTCCATTTACCTCAATACGAACAATATTCGTATGTGCATCGCGTATCCGAACCACTGCCTCTCCAGCTGTTGTCTTTACACGGGCTTCGATAAAAATACGGCTTGTGATCTCACTCATTTTTACAACGATTTTTCCGTCTTTTACCAATTTTTCTGCTGCTACATTGTCAGCTTCTGTTACATCAGCAAGACTCTCCAACTCTTTCTCCGGTTTCCCTGCTACGACTCCAAGAGCTGCTGCGTATTCATTCCCGTAAAAACGACTGTTCGGAATACCACATGTATATGCATTTTTATACATACCGCTGTTCAGCAAAAGCGTAACCTGTTCCAGTTCTCCCGGAACATAGGATTTTGCTTTTGAAACCGCATATGCGATCGCTCCAGGCTCGGTTACCCCAAGAGCCGGACGCATATCATCTTTGATTAATTGTGTTAATTCATGCATTTTCTTTTTCTCCTAATCAGATATTCAGATTATTGACTCCTTCAATGCCACTTCCATTGTAACAGAGCTAAATGCATTATTCTACCTGATGACAGGCTACATAATGTTCATTTCCTACATTTCTGAAGATTGGTCTTTCTTCATGACAACGTTTTGTAGCATATGGACATCTGGATGCAAATTTACATCCAACCGGTCCTTCTCCAGGAATATTCGAAATCTTTTGCTGTCACCGGACTTCCGTCTGACCATTTTGCATTTTTTCTCAAATGGAATGTATATGTTTTTCCGTCCTCTGAAACATCCTTTTTTGAGTTTCGTTTTACGAAAAAGATTTTTCCGCGTTTTTACTCACAGTATAATTATTACTGTCAGTATAATTTATTTTGTATATTATGTCAAAATATTGACACGCCCCATTTGTTACTTTATAATATTTTAACAACTGTATGTTTTGTTTTTCTATAAGAAAACAAATAAATTACATAAAGGAGGATTTTCTTATGAAGAAAGCACTAAAAATCTACATTTCTGTAGACATGGAAGGAATGGCAGGTATCACTTCTCCATCTCAGGAACGCGATGAGGTTCCTTCCTTCCGCCGCGCTTTACACAATCAGGTACGCTGGATCATCGAAGGAATTCATGCTTCCTCCAGAAATGATGAAATCGGGGAAATCACCATTTCTGATTCTCACGGAAGCGGAACGAACCTTTCTTATGATGAACTTTGCCAGATGGATGAACGTATCAGCTTAGTAAGCGGTTCTCCAAGAAGACAGTACATGATGTCTTGCCTGGATGAAACCTACGATGTTGTATTCCTTGCCGGATATCATGCCGGTTCGGGAGAAGATTTCGCCAATATGGATCACAGCTTCTACGGAAGAGTTGTTTCCAGCCTTAAAATCAACGGAGCCTATATGAACGAAAGTACAACGAACGCAGCACTTGCTGCTTCTTATAAGGTTCCGGTCGGTCTTATCATCGGTGATTCCGGCCTTCACAAACAGCTTATAGACAAAGAAATGATGCCATGGGTAAAATTCGTAACAACTAAAGAAGCGTTGTCACGCTATGCAGCAAAATTCCCACCACAAAAAGTTCTCAGGGAAAATACGATTTCTGCAGTAAAAGAAGTTCTTGATTCCGATTTAAGCAAAATTCCTTTATACGAAGTTGCGACTCCGATCAAGCTGGGATTTGAATTTAAATCAACAGCAATGGCCGACACCGTTGCACAAATTCCTCGCATGAAACGCTTAAGCGGTACAGAAGTAGAAATCATATGCGATGATATGCATGAATTAGAATGTGGTATCTCTGCAATTACCGGTCTTGCAGGAACATCTAACTAAACACCTGTTTATCATCCATTCTACTCTTCGATCGAAGAAAATGGACGTGTTATCATTGATCATCAATTAGATTGTGATGAAAACGGACGCTATTCAATCAATTTTTCTTTGAAAAATCAATCAAAAACCGCTAGTTTTTATACTTGAATTGCGAAAGGAGGAGTGGGACCATGTATGGACGCCGAATTCGCGAAATGCGAAAAAGAAGAGGACTCACGCTCAAAGAGGTAGCTGAAGCTACCGGATACACAATAGGTCATATATCACAAATTGAAAGAGATTTAAAATCTCCTTCACTCGTAGCACTTAGAAAAATTGCAGCCTGCTTAAAATGTTCAGAAGTATGGTTGATCATGGATGACTCCGAACTCTCTGCCAAGTCATCTGAAGAAGGGAAGAAATCAAAGGAATCTTATTTGATGAGAAAAGAGAACCGAATTCCAATGAAAATCCCGGAAATCGATGTTTCCTACTCTATTTTTACACCTTCTAAACTTCCGAACGCACAAGAAGCACAAATGACCGGACTCATCGTGAGATTAAAGCCTAACACCTGGGTGACTGAGAAAATGATTTCACATGGTAATTACGACGAAAGTCTCCTGCTCCTCAAAGGGGAATTAGAACTCCGCATCGATAACAGCACTTATATGATCTACGAGGGCGACAGTTTCTATATCCCTAAAAATTGTTTACATAACTACCTGAATACCTCAAATGAAGAAGCGACTATAATAGTTTACTTTTCACAATTAGTTTATTAAGGAAAACACGATTATGAAATATATTATTGAATCTGAAAGAAATCACCAAATGTGGCGGTGTTGTGGTACTGAATGCCTGCAGTATCATTAACGCAGATGCCGGAATATCCTTTCGACATTCTGTCCGGCGGTCACGCAGATATTCCGGACTTCCTGCAGGATATGAAAGAACATAATTATTCAGATGAACGGATTTCTCTGCTTGCAGGCAAAAACTGGCTTTATGCATTCGAAAAAATTCTAAAAAAATAGTTTATTAGAAGGAGTATTTTTGTAATGAATTCAAATATGACAGAACAATTAGATCAGCTTTTCCGTATGTGGGATCGCGGTCTTTGCCCTGGCGCTCAGGTATTGATTCGCCAGCACGGTAAACCTCTTTACGAAAAATGTTTTGGATATGGAAATCTTGAAAATAAATTAAAAATCCATAAAGAAAGTATTTTCCATGTCGCATCGATTTCCAAAGAATTTACTGTTATGTCTATTCTTCTTCTTTGGAAAGAAGGAAAACTTGATTTAGAAGACGACATCAGGAAATATTTAAATGAATATATCAACATTGAAACACCGATTACGATCCGCCAGATGATGAATAATGTCAGCGGACTTCGCGACCAGTGGGAACTCTTATTTTTACGCGGCATCAAGATCAACGATCAGATTGACATGGATGATATCAATACAACGATAGCTCTTCAGAAATCGTTGAACTTTGAACCGCAGTCACAGTATTTATACAGTAACACCGGTTTCCACTTATTGGCACTTATCGTTGAAAAGCTGTCGCAAATGAGCTTCCCGCAATTTGTAAAAGAACGTATTTTCAATCCACTCGGAATGACACATTCTTTTGTTCGTGAAAGCTTTACACAGATTGTTCCGGATCTTACTTACTCTTACCAGGACGAAGGTGATGATACTTTCTACTATAATCCACTGAACTACGCACTTTACGGACCAACCTCTGTAAATACCTGTGCTTCCGACCTCTGCAAAGTATTAGATGAGTACATTCATCCAAATGTGATCGATCCTGAAATTATCGAGCTTATGAAGAAACCTGTCCTTCTCAGCAATGGCAAAACGGCTGAATACTGCGGCGGACTTATGACCCATAAGCTTCATGGTCTGGATGTATTCGGACATGGCGGTGCCGATGCTGCATACCGTGGTGAAATTATTTGCATTCCGGAAAAAGAACTGGAGCTTGTACTGATCAGTAACACCACAACTTACGCAATGTCTAAGCTTGCCGATAAAGCTGCCTGCATCGTACTCGGATTACCGGATTGTACCGAACCAGCCGTGCCGGAACATGAAAATGCACCTGCCCGCAGCGGTGTATTCCTGACAGCACTTCCGGATGATCCAATGTTTGTTGATATCACAGAGCAAAACGGTACCTTCTATATGCAAAGAGAATGGTGCCGCACAGCGCTGGTAAAAGAAGAGGATGGCGGTTATCGCATTGGTTCATTAGATGAAAAGATCTATTTCACAGATAATGGAATCCTTTATCGGCTTCCTGGCCGTGTACTTACATTGACCCCTGCCAAACCGGCAGATCCGGCACTTTTCCAGGAAGGAACCTATTACAACGATGAAACCGATTCCTTCATGAAATTAGTGAAAGTTGAAAATACATGCGAAATCCATATGCGTCGTCATGGGAAAACAACACTTTACCAATCAGGATCAGGAAGTATTATCTTCCGAATGGATGCAAATCTTGTAATGTATGTAAAAGCTGAAAATGATACCATCATTATGGATGGTGGCCGTATAAAGCATATCATTTACCAAAAACAATAAATTAACAGGAGCACATCACTTTTGATGTGCTCTTTTACATTTTCTAATTCTCCAGATACTTCCGTATCCGATCTTCCTTCAACTGTTCCCCAATCACGATCACAACCTCCTGCCCGTCTCCGATCGGCTTCATACTGATCTCATGACCGGTTGCATTCAGCTGCATCCAGCTTCCTGCATCATCTTTCACAAATCCTTTCACCCGGAAAATACCGCCACATTCCGGATCCTGCATCATCTTCGCAACCTGCGTCTTCAATTCATCCGCAGAAATTGTCAATTCCATAAAATACAGCGAATCAAAACCTTTTTTCTCATCCAGATCCATCTTCCGATAATTTTCTGCAACATAACCGCTCTTTAAGATCTTATCAAAATCCTCTTCCGAAAGCTCTGCTCCATCTTTTCTCATGATTTCCCGTTCCAGCCTTCGCTTGCACTGAACCTGTTCAAGCGCTCTGTTCAAATGTTCAATTGTATTTTCAATCTGGTCTTTTGTCGCTTCTTCTGCCCTGCTGAGGATGATGCTTCCTGCATTTGCAGCCTCGGACGCAAGCAGATAGTCTGCTTCTTCTGACAATTCCGGCTCCAGTTTTGCGTCAACGATCGTAATCACATTGCCAATCTCATACCACTTATCCAGTGGTTCATCATGAAGAACATCAAAAAATTCGTCTACATCATAAATCCCGGACGGTTCAACAATTACTCTGTCATATCCGCACATTCCCATTGCGATCAGTTTTGTCCGGAAACGTCTTCTGTGCGTTTCTTTGTCGCACCCACCGGAAATCATTTCAAGCTCACAGTTATCTCCCATCAGGTCCTGTAAAAGAAGCATATCTACATTTACCGCACCAAAATCATTCTCAAGGATGCCGATGTTCATTCCTTTATCCAGAAGATATTTTGCATATTTTTTAATAAACGTTGTCTTGCCGGAACCTAAGAAGCCGGTAATCAAATCTATTTTTACCATTGCTAATTTTCCCCTTTGACTTTTTAGTTCTTCTAAAATTTTCTGCTGTAATTTTACTTCCTTCTCTCTACTACTTTTAAGATAATAGCATATTTTTTTAGTTTCTTAAAGGAACTCAAATAAAGAACTCAAATAGGAAC
>NZ_BAAHSG010000004.1:0-44099 GCF_054660775.1 Allocoprococcus similis | reverse complement strand
GTCACTTCATAACAGGAGAACAAGACAGAAGCTGGAGCGTTTTGCAGAGTTTATGGCAAGGATGATTGAAAAATACGGTCATAAGGTTCTGGCCGAGATAGAAAGAGAAGAAGCAGAAAAACAGCAAAATGGTTAGTGGTGGATTGCGTCGATTTTTTCTAAAATCGGCGCATTTTACGCGCTGACGCAATCGAAAAAGTGCGTTATAGTTTAGATCCAAGGATACATGACGAACGTACCTTGGGCAACCTAAAAGGCGGTGATAGAGTGAAAAAGAAACGTTGCTATATCTACACAAGGGTTTCTACTATGGTTCAAACCGAAGGATATAGTCTGGACGCACAACAGGAGAAATTGAGAAAATATGCTGTATATAAGAATCTTGAAATTGCTGGTGAATATTGTGATGCAGGTAAGTCAGGCAAGAGTATAAAGGGACGTCCGGCGTTTCAGCAGATGATGGAAGATGTGGCCAGCCAGAAGGATGATGTTTCTTATGTGCTGGTATTTAAACTTTCACGATTTGGAAGAAATGCAGCAGATGTTTTGAAGTCCTTACAGCTTCTTATGGATTATGAGGTGGATTTGGTATCCGTTGATGATGCAATAGACAGTTCCACACAGGGAGGCAGGCTTACCCTTGCAATTTTGTCAGCCGTGGCGGAAATTGAGCGTGAGAACATAACAGTACAGTTCTTGTCTGGAAAGATGCAGAAGTTGAAAGAAGGAGGATGGCCGGGAGGTCCCATTCCTTACGGTTACCGTAAAGAGGATGATAAGTTAGTGCAGTATCCACAAGAGGCGGAAATTGTAAAATTGATTTTCGACTTATATTTACAAGACGGTATGTTAGCGACAAGTATTGTACGGTATTTGAATGATAACGGTTTTTCCAGAGTGATTAAGGGTAAGGTCAGTCCATTCAAATACGATTTTATAACAACCGTTCTGGACAATCCGGTTTATTGCGGAAAGATATTATATGGCAGGCGTACCAATTCCAAGGAGCCTAAAAAGCAAAAACGCAAGGTTATGGAGATACAGGGAAGTCATGAGCCAATTATATCTGTGGAACAGTGGGAGCAGGTGCAACAGAAGAGAAAAGCCAATTCAGCAAGATGTAAAAAGGTGGATGAGCCTGAAAGGGTTAGTATTTTATCGGGTTTGGTAAAATGCCCGGCTTGTGGGAGTGGCATGGTTGCATCCAAGAATAAACATCTTAATAAGAACCACGGCGGCTATTATAAAACACTGCATTATTACAGTTGTGGGAATGCGAGAAAACAGAATGGAATGACCTGTAAATTTCGACATACCTATAATCAGGATAAAGTGGACAGCGCAGTTCTGGAAATGATAGGCAAGTTATTTACTGTACCATCTTTTCAGAAAGAAACGGCAAAGTGGTTTCAAGGGAAAGATTCCATTGATGAGCTGACAGAACAGTTAAGGCAGTTTCGCAAGAAATTGTATCATCAAGAGCAACGGAAACGCAGTTTAGGAGAAGTTTTGGATAATCTGGATATTCTTGCGGATGATTATGATGAAAACTATGATAAGACGCAGGAAGAGATTGACGGTGTTTATGATGAAATTGAACGATTGGAGACTCTGATTTCACAGACAAAAAGGAAACTGGAATCTGTGGAGCAAGGTACAAAAGCCATTAAACAGGTGGAAAATTTGATTCATAACATCCCGGCACTTATCAAGGAGATGACTTGTGAAGAGAGACGAAAATTGTATCAGTTGCTGATTGACAAGATTGAGATGTATCCGGAAGAAACTTCGGATGGAAGAATTATAAAAAGTATTTCTTTTAAGTTTCCGGTATTTTATGAAGATTGGGAACCGACAAAAGAGCTAGTCGCTGATGAAGTGATTACATACACTTTGGATACCAGAGAAGTGGAGATTACTTCGGCAGAAGCGAAGGCAACCTATGTTGAATTAAAGAAGTATATTTTAGACAGATACGGCGAGAAGGTTTCTTCCCTTTACATTGCTCAGATTAAGAGAAAATACGGCATTGATATGGGAGAGAATTACAACAAACCAGAAGATCCAAATGCAAGGGTGCCGAAATGCCCGAAAGCAAAAGAAGAAATGATTATAGAGGCATTAAAGCATTTCAAAATGTTGGAGTCGGATATAAAGATGGCAGTTTAGGAGGTGCGGTTCGTGAAAAAGAAAACGAAATGTTATATATACATCCGTGTATCTACAGCGATGCAGGTGGATGGATATAGTCTTGAAGCCCAGAAGGACAGGCTGACAAAGTTTGCAGAGTTTCAAGATATGGAAGTGGTAAGAGAATATTGTGATGCTGGTAAATCTGGAAAAAGCATTACCGGACGTCCGGAGTTTACACAGATGCTGCAAGATGTGGCTGATGATAAAGATGGCATAGATTATATTCTGGTATTTAAGTTATCCCGATTTGGACGAAATGCAGCGGATGTTCTGAACTCCTTGCAGTTCATACAGGATTTTGGAGTAAATCTTATCTGTGTGGAAGATGGTATTGATTCATCCAAGGACTCTGGTAAACTTACCATCACAGTATTATCAGCTGTTGCAGAGATTGAGCGTGAGAACATTCTGGTGCAGACAATGGAAGGAAGAAAGCAGAAAGCCAGAGAGGGAAAATGGAATGGTGGTCTAGCTCCATTCGGGTATGATCTTGATTCAAAAAATGGAACTTTGATTGTAAATTCGGAAGAGGCAGAGATTGTGAGGATTATTTTTCAGAAATTCGTCAATGGCGGAATGGGAACACAGTCTATCAGCAATTATCTGAATCAGCATGGATATGAGAAGAAAAAGAACAGAAAACATGAGTTGAATTATTTCAGCCGAGGTCTGATAAAGAATATCTTGGACAATCCTGTTTATATAGGAAAGATTGCATATGGGAAAAGCAAAACAGAGAAAGTCAAGGGAACCAGAGATGAATACCACAGAGTATCATGTGATGATTTTCTTCTGGCAGATGGCATTCACGAGTCCATCATTGATTTGGATTTATGGGAGAGCGCGCAGGAAATCAGAAGAGAAACCGGTGTGAAGTGGAATAAGACACACAGCTTGGAGCATGAGCATATTTTATCCGGGTTATTGAAATGTCCGATATGCGGAACTGGAATGTCAGGTACTGTACGAAGACGAACCAATAAGGAAACCGGAGAGTATCAGGATGATTTCTATTACAGATGCAAGCACCGAAAGAAAATCAACGAAACAGATTTCTGTGATTATAAGCCGTCATTGAACCAAAACGAGCTGAATCGTGAAGTAGAACAAATGGTTACTGCGATTGTGAATAATTCAGAGTGCGGCGAATTTATCTTAAGGCAGTTGGACACCAGAGTGGATGTTTCTGTTTTGGAAAAAGAAAGAGAGCAGTTGCGCAGTCAGCTCCGCCAGCTGTCCGGTGCTAAAAACAAACTGATAAATATGCTTGACAAACTGGATGTTACTGATAAGCATTATGATAGAAAGTACCAGGATATGCAGGAACGTCTGGATAACCTATATGACAAGATTGGAGAGATAGATGAGCTGCTGAAAGAAATAAATGAAAAGATTAACCGTGCATATGGAAAACAAATTACATCAAAACAGGTCTATCAAATTTTACAGTTTTTTGATAAAATGTATTATGAGCTCACGGATTTGGAGAAGAAAGAGTTTTTCCAAGATTTTATAGAAAGTATTGAGTTACATCCGGAGCGATTGGAGGATGGACGCATCGTGAAACAGATTAATTTTGAATTTCCAGTGTTTTATAAAGGCGTTGAGAGTATGGCAATTAGGTTGCCCAACGAAAAGACAGTCGAGACGGTCTGTCTTTTGTCCAAACTCCATGAAGCGAAGCATCATGTGAATGTGAGACTTGACATGGACGAGATGGATTTAACGGCGGCTGAGAGCAAGGCTACTTATGAGGAGATAAAGTCCTACGTGGCGGAGCATAATGATGGGATGAAAGTTTCTAATCTCTATATTGCACAGGTTAAGGCTAAGTATGGAATCATAGAGCGTGAGAATTATAATAAACCTAAGTCAGATGACGCAAGACAGCCTAAGTGTCCGAAGGAGAAGGAAGAGGCAATAGTAGAAGCGTTGAAAGCTTTTAAGATGATTTAGTTTAGGAGTATGACGATATGAGGGTTTTATTAGGAACAACAAATCCATCAAAGGTAAAAAGATTTTCGGATTTGTTAAAAGGGTATGATATTGAATTTATTACTTTAAGAGATATCGAAGTTATAGAAGAACCTAAGGAAATGGGGAATACACCAGAAGAAAATGCTATTATGAAGGCAGAGTTTTATGGACAATACTTTGATGTTGTTATTTGTAATGATTCTGGATTATATTTTGAAGAACTGGATTTTGAGGATTTGCGTCAGCCGGGACTAAATATTAGAACACCTATGAATATGGATAGACTGTCAGATGAAGAGATGATTGATTACTATTCAAAACTTATTGCAGGGCTTGGAGGTAAAGTCACAGCATATTACCTAGATGGAATTGCAGTTTATAATCACGGAGTAATTTCATCGTTTATGGACAATATGGCAGCTCAAAAAAACGGATTATTCTATATGATTGATAAAGCTTCATCAAAAAGATTTGAAGGATGGCCTCTTGATTCATTATCAATCAATAAAGAAAACGGCAAATATTTTGTTGATGGAAGTATTGAAGAAAGCAAAGAAAATATCATAAAAGATCAATATCAAAAGAGTGTCGTAGATTTTTTGATTAAGTCTTTACATATAGCATAGTATAGGAGAAATGTGACAACTGGAGTTTCCTGAGAATATTCAGGCAATTGTCGGCGGAAAAGAATATTCGCTAGATAATACTGTCTTAAAAATCTGGCCGGAAAGTGAAGAAACAAATGGCGAATATGCAAGTGCAATAAGAAGTTTCAAACACAATTTGGATATTCAAAAGATATACATAAATTTTGATATAAAAGATACTATTGAGAGGCCGAATGACATTTGAAGGAGAAAATAGTGGACAGAAATAATGCATTAACAGATCCTAAGAAACTTGTCAGAGTAGAATTAAAAAATGCTGGATTTGATATTGATAAAATCAAAATACCGGATAGAGTATATCTTCTTGCTGATGACATTTTTGATGAAATGGTGTCAAGAAATGTAGGAGAATATAGATATCCATTAGGTGGGAAGTTGTATGTGTTTAATAAAAATGAAAACATTGGTTTTATAAAAGGGCATATGTGCTCGCCTGCGATAGCTACACAAGCGGAGGATTTAATTGCCGGAGGCGTTAAAGAATTAATTCATGTTGGTTATGCCGGGGGCTTACGACCAGAATTAGTTCCGGGAGAGATTATTCTTACGGACGGTGCTTTTAATGATACTGCAGTAGCAAGGTTGTACGGATATGATTATGATATAATTCATTCATCGAAGGATTTGACGAACGAGATTGAATCAATGATAACAAGTGCAGAAATACCATATAAGAGAGGAATTCACTGGACAACGGACGCAGGTTATAGAGAGACGTGGGGACAAGTCATGGATTATCGGGATAAAGGAGCACTTTGCGTTGAAATGGAAGGTGTTGGTTTGTTTACAATAGCTAATTATAGAAAATGTGTGGCAACAGGTATATATGTTGTTTCTGATGTGTATTCAGAGAATGATTGGAAACTTGGATGGGAAGGCAATGATATTAAAAGAGCTGTTGGTGCTGTTATTGATATGATAATTGAGTCTATAAGATAGATTGGAGTGTGGTAAGATAGTCGTGAAGTTTGAAAATGTTTATTTTATTAATGGGACAGCATATGCTGGAAAATCCACAATGGTAAAACTTCTGGCAGAAAAATATGACGGAATCGCCTGCGAAGAAAATTATCAGGATAGACTTTTAGAAAATTTGGATACCAAGGAGTTTCCTAATCTTACTTACACAAGAGATTTACAGGATTGGGGTGAATTTGTCAGAAGAACTCCAGATGAATATGAGGCGTGGGTAAATGGAGTTACGAAAGAATGTACTGTCTTAGAAATTGAAATTTTAAAGGATTTAGTTTCCAGAACAAAGAAAAAAATATTTGTAGATACTAATATTTCGGTTGAAATTTTACATGAAATTTCAGATGAAAATCATGTTTTGATTATGTTAGCAGATCCGAATATTTCTGTGCAGAGATTTTTTGAAAGACCAGATAAGGAAAAACAGTTTTTATATCAGTTGTTATTGAAAGAAGATAATTCTGAGGAGGCTATGATAAATTTCAGAGAATGTCTGAAAAGAATTAATTCACAGGAAAGATATATGATGTTTCAAAAATCTGGATTTAATGTAATAACAAGAGACGAAAACCGTAGTATTGATGAGACATTTGCTTTGGTAGAAAATATGTTTGGATTAAATAGATAAAGTCGATACAATGTCTGAGAATGTTAATGCGGAGCAAGATGTTAGTGCGCATTGACAGACTTTTGGTAAAGCCGGTTCAGGTGGTGGTGAAACTGATGCCGGATGCTGAGATGGAACCGCCGTATGATGGTGCGAAAAAATGATTCTGGTTGATGATGTGGATAATCGGCAGTTTCTGTGTGAATTGGTTGAGAGCATGTGGGAAGAATTGCTTAAGAAGAAAGAGAAAAATTGCACGTAAGACTTGACAAAATCGAACAAATATTCTATATTAACAGTGGAGATTTTATACCCAAAAGTAGAAAATACGAATGTACAAATGGAGCTCAAGCCCTTGTGGTTTGGGCTTTTTCTAATTTTGTAGAAAATCTGAGAACAACTATTTCTAAAAAGTCAATTATCATTTTGTAATGGAAAATAGACAGAATTATTCACAAAACTGTTTGTACAATACTAACAAATTTTTGAGCGTATATAGTCTTGTAAAAGTGGCAGCATGGCAATCGAGTAACATCGGTTGCTTTTTTGTTGCCTAATTTTAGAAAGTCATCAATTGTCCCGATAGAGTGATTTCTAAAAAATAAAGTAAAAAGAGTGGAGGAAATGCAAAGTGAAAGAGTATTCAAAAGGTATTTATGTGAAATTTAAACCAGAGGAGGTGGAAATACTGCATGATCGGATGAAGGAAGCCGGAGTTCAAAATATGAGTGCGTATATCAGGAAGATGGCGATAAACGGGTATGTAATAATCCCTGAATGGCCTGATTTGAACCGGGTAATATCTTTACATACAAGGATTAGTAATAATCTCAATCAGTATGCTAAGAAAGCAAATGAAACGGGGAAGCTGTATGAAGAGGATATTGCAGAAATAAAAAAGATAAATAATGAGCAAACAGAGCTTCTAAAAAAGGTACTTGAAGTAGTTATTCATCTATATGAGGAAGATTCAAAGAAGAGAAAGTGAATTGATAAAAAGCGTTAGCGTGGCTCTGCGGTTTATCCGCAGTTCGAGGGGATTGGGGCATTTTCCCCAACAAGCAAAAATGCGCCGGGTATATACCGGGGCACTGCTTGCCAATTTGAGAAAAAATGAAAGGAAGGACTTTATTTATGAGAAATTTAGAAAAAGAACAGAGGCTTGGAAGAAATGGAATAGAAAATCTGTGCATTAAGCCGACGTTTAATTACTGTACTGGTGAAGAGCAGTTTACTTTCTTCAAGTTACCAAAATGTCTAATAGATGATGCATGCTTTTTGGGGTTGTCAATAGATGCAAAACTTTTATATGTAATCTTTTTAGATAGGGTTTCATTATCTATAAAAAATGGATGGGTGGACGAAAACGGAAGAGTATTTATCTATTATTCTGTAATAAATATTTGTGAGATATTGAATTGTGGAACACAAAAAGCCTGCAAGTTATTGGACGAACTGGAGACATTCGGGGCACTTGAACGTAGGAGACAGGGACTTGGAAAACCTAACAAGCTCTATTTAAAGAAAGTGTTTTGAAAGATATCCACATAAGAAAAAATCAAAGCACATAAGACGTAAAAATCACAGTCAGAAATTTTGATTTTTACGATTACAGAGTTTTTATTTCTACAGGTCTGGAACTGAAAAAATCAAAATCTAATAAGACTAATATTAACAATACTAATTTTAATAATATCTATCTTATCCTATCTGAACGAAAGAATAGTATCTTGGATAGGATATGATGGATAACAATGGCAGAAAGGATTTCAATTATGATTAAAAATAAAGTGGTTATAAAAGAAAGAGATGCATGGAGTGATTTGGCGAATTTTATTGGAGAAATGGTGGCAAAGTATGCAGACGCAATGGAACTGGACCAATTACCGGATCCTGATAATTATCTTCGTATGAAGAGAATAAAACAGTTGTACATGGAATTATATAAAACAGAAAATATTGAGAAATTCAGAAGTATTATCATTTCTATTGAAAGAAATGCTGCGGCATGATAGAATGACCGTATAAACGGAAATAAAAACGATAAATACGGATATAAAATATAACGGAGGAACACACATGATTATCAGTGAAAGAATTTTTTACATAATGGAGCAGAAGAACATGAGTCAGTTGGAACTGTCGAGAAGAACTGGGATTGCAACAAGTAACATTAGTGATTGGAAAAAGAAAAAGACGAATCCAAAAGCAGACTGTCTGTTATCCATATGTGACGCATTGGATATTACACCGGAACAGCTTTTAACGGGAAAAGGAATTGATCCGGAGTATAAAGATGCAGATATGGATTATGAAGTTACCAGGTCGGATATTAAGATATTGAAGCAGATTCATAGCCTTGAAGACGAGCAGTATAAAAGATTGATGGCATATATGAAGGCATTGCAGAAACTGGAGCAGATGGAAAGCATTGTGGAAAAATAGTCTGTGAAGTCACAATTGACCGAGTTCTTTGAGCGATGGATGCTTCTTGTCCGAAGGGCAAGAAGATGGAATATACAAGGAATGCTAATAACAAGGGATGTGTGATTTCATAGCAACAGAATAGAAATCAGCAATTTATAGAAATTGTAATCGATTGGTTGGGAGGAAGAATGGAAGGAACAAAAGAATTGATTACTACAGATGCTATTCGGAGTAAGGTGTACATACTTCGTGGACAGCAAGTAATGTTGGATCAGGATTTGGCAGAAATTTATGGTTATCAAGTTAAAAATTTAAATCAACAGGTAAAACGTAATTTGACAAGATTTCCAGAAGATTTTATGTTTCAACTAACTAAAGAAGAAGTGGAATTGGTGAAATCACAATTTGTGACTTCACGGAATATAAATTATTTTGAAGGGCAAGAAGGAGGGCGTAGAAAATTACCATACGCATTTACAGAACAAGGAATTTATATGCTTGCGACAGTTCTTCGTGGAGAATTGGCAGAACAGCAGAGTATATTTATAATGCGTACTTTTAGGGAGATGCGTCACTATATTAGTCAAAATCAACAGTTTGTTACTAGAAATGAAATGGAACTTTTAACAGCGAAGGTTGGAACGATAACTGAGAGACAGGATCGAATGGAGAAAAAGGTAGAGTTCATTCAAAAAGATGTGACCATTTTAGCAGATAACTTTATTACTGATAAGGATAAAAAGGATTTTGTTATTTATAAAGGACAGAAGTTAGAGGCTGACATTGCTTACATAGAAATCTATCAGCAAGCAAAGAAATCAATCTATGTTGTAGATGATTATATGAATGCAAAGTCATTACAACATCTTTCTCCGGCATTTAATACAGTGACAACGACAACCACTCTTGCAACAGATGGTCTCTTCACGATTGCTAATAAAGCTGTAGGAGATACTTTGAAGATGGCTAAGAACGGAAATGCCTGGGGTGCTATGAAGACGGCTGCAGGAAGTTCTAAGATGGTTCAGTTGGCAGAAGCTAGTCCACTTACGGCTACATCGCAAGCTGTGGCAGCGATTAATCCTGCGACAATGATGATGGCTGTTGCATTGTACTCTATTGAGAAGCAACTAGGTGAGATCGCAGAAACTCAGAAGCAGATATTGTCATTTCTTGAAATCAAAGATGAGGCAAATGTCGAAGGAGATCTTGAGACTTTAACAGAATTGATTAACAATTATAAGCATAATTGGGATAATGAAATGTATGTGCATAACAGCCATAAGATGGTAATGGATATCAAGAGAACTGCACGAAGCCATATGCTTTCATATCAGAAGAAGGTAACTGAGTTCTTGTCATCTAAGAAGTTGCTAGTTGCACAGGGACAGGTTAAATCAGCATTATCTGAATTGGAGAAAAGATTCAAGTACTACAGACTTGCTTTATACACTTATTCCCTTGCATCAATGATGGAAAACAGGTTAAATCAGCATTATCTGAATTGGAGAAAAGATTCAAGTACTACAGACTTGCTTTATACACTTATTCCCTTGCATCAATGATGGAAATCATGCTTGGTGGTAATTTCAAGGAAGAGTATATTTCAGGTATTAAGGACGAGATTGTAAAGCTTTCAGGAAGTTATAGAGAATTGTTTGAGAAGAGTTCTTTGTATCTTGAAAAACTTGGCGGATTAGCGGTAGAAGCAAATGTACTTAAGGGTATTGGTACTGCAGGGAAAGCTGTTGGTAAGTTCATTGGAAGCATACCACTCGTGAAAGAAGGACCAGTTGATGAGTTCCTTCAGGATAGTGGTACTCATTTGAAGAAGAATGCAATTGGTATGGAGAAGCAGGCAGTTCACCAGTTTGCAGCACTCAACAATTCTGGAACACATATCTTCGTAAATAAGATGGAAGATATGATTCAGATTTACAATCATACTGATCGAATCTGCTTTGATGACAAACAGATTTATCTGGTGGCAAATTAATAAAAGAAGGCAATCGAGTTATGGTTATATATAAAATGGTTAATACCCATAATGGAAAAGTATATATAGGACTGGTGCTAGAATGTGGATGTTCGTACAATCAATGAGCATATTAAGAAGATTTATTCCGACTCAGAGCTTGAGGAAGATTCAACTATCCGGAATTTCCGGATAGTTCAAACGAAGGTTCACGTCAGGTGACTCGTGATACAAAGCATTATAATTTTCAAATGATTATTGCGGTTGGATTCAAGGTTAGCCATGATCTACAGCGATGATTTTGGTGTTTCTGAGTTCTCGCATAAAAAATACCTCCGTTTTCGTATTGATTGATTCAGCAGGTTGTACCGGTGTGGTACTGCTTTGTTATGAGATAAGCATACGAAAAGCGGAGGAAAAAGGCATTGAGGGGAAATTGAGCTGGAATTGAGTGAATGTTTGGAAAGTTGTAAAATTGAATTTCCATTTTGGCAAAGAATTACCACAGTAATTATGATGAGATAACATGAATGAAAAATATAGTGATTGGGTATCCGGTAAATTTGATTCTTAAAAGTAGCATTTCTAAATGCAGTAAATTTTTGTAATAAAACATTACTTTACAAGAAGAATAAAAAAGTATATAATTTTTTATAAAATATTTAATAAAAGAGGATAAGAAAACGGAAAATAAAGATAAAAGAAATATAACAAGAAAAAAAATAATTAATTATGTGCTGAACAATCGTGTTACATCCAAGGCAGAAATCGCAAAAGAGTTAAACTTGAGTATGCCGACTGTGTTAGCAAATGTGAATGACTTGTTAGAAAAAATGGTGTTGGAAGAAACTGGGGAATATGCTTCGACCGGTGGACGGAAGGCAAAAAGTATAGGGATTAATAAGTCATACTGTCATGCAATGGGAATTTTGATTACAGCGAATCATATAGAAATGGTATTAGTAAATCTTGGAGATGAGATTATAAAAAAAGATCGCATCCGTTTAAAATTTACAGCAGAATTATCCTATTGTGCAGAGGTGGCACAAAAGGTCAAAACTTTTCTTGAAGGTGAATTAGCGAAGGATACGCTACTAGGGATTGGAGTGGCGATTCCAGGAATTATTGATCAGAAACAACGGATCGTTTTAAAATCCCATGCTTTAGGTATAGAGAATTATAGTCTGCGTTTTTTAGAGCAGGCTCTGGAAATTCCAGTATATTTTGAAAACGATGCTAATGCTGCAATGCTTGCAGAAAAAAAGCAAAAGTATCCCAATGCGATATATCTGTCTTTGAACCACACCTTAGGAGGTGCATTCTGCATAGATGGAAAGCTGTTTCGAGGGCAGAACCAGAAAGCAGGGGAGTTTGGTCACATGATACTCGTTCCAGGTGGAAGAAAGTGTTATTGTGGTAAATCAGGATGTGCAGATGCGTATTGTGCTGCAAGTGTACTGACACAAGATAACAGGCAGTCACTGGATGCATTTATGGAAAAAATTGAAAGTGGTGATGAAAAAAATTTGCAGATATGGAATGAGTATCTGGAGCATCTTGCTGTTTTGATATCAAATCTGCGGATGGCATATGATATGGATATCATACTAGGAGGTGATGTGGGAGGGGTATTGTCAGATTATATGATACCACTGGGAGAAAAAGTGATGGCATATAATGGCTTTGAGCATGATGTTTCATACTTGAAAAATTGTTCGTATAAGAAAGAAGCGTCGGCTGTTGGAGCCGCGAAATATTTTTTTACAAAACATATGGTAGAATTGTAAATTTTTTGAATGCAGATAAGCAGTCCACCGCATCTGGTGCGTAGAGCATTAGGCGTTGGGTAAGGGAATGTTTAGTCTGTTGGAGTTAAAAGCTCCCACTGACAGGTTGCAAAGTGAATGCGAATGTCCGCTTTATATGTGTGAAAAACGAGAAGTTGTCTAAAATTAGAAAAAGACATTATAGTAAAAAACGGAAAGAAAACAGTAACTACGGTTTCCTTTCCGTTTTTTGCGTGCTAATTGTGAAAAATATACAAAAACTGTATTTCGAAATTATGAAATATATAAAAATATGAAAAAACATATTGACAAATTGTTTTTACAGGATGATAATGTAATTACTTTAATAAAACATTTTATAAAAGATAAAACAAAACAATATGAAAAAGGAGGAAACAATTATGTTACAGCAGGTAATGACAAATCCAGGAGAAATTATTTTCAGAGAGGTTCCGGTTCCGGAGGTAAAGGAAAACCAGGTGTTGGTAAAGATTATGAATATTGGTATTTGTGGATCAGATATTCATGTTTATCATGGAAAACATCCGTTTACAAAATATCCGGTAACACAGGGACATGAGGTTTCCGGTGAGATTACAGAACTTGGAAAAAATGTCACAGAGTTTCATGTTGGACAGAAGGTGACGATAGAGCCGCAGGTATATTGTGGACACTGCTATCCATG
Organism: Allocoprococcus similis; assembly: GCF_054660775.1. Lineage (NCBI taxonomy): Bacteria > Bacillati > Bacillota > Clostridia > Lachnospirales > Lachnospiraceae > Allocoprococcus > Allocoprococcus similis. Next base: position 30,808 of record NZ_BAAHSG010000004.1, on the reverse strand, counting down.
CCGTCATGGAAAGTATAATCTCTGTGAGGAATTAAAAGTAATGGGATTTCAGACGACAGGAACAGCATCTGAGTATTTTGCAGTGGATGCATCTAAAGTAACACCTATTCCAGAAGATATGTCCTATGAAGAAGGAGCTATGATCGAACCTCTTGCTGTGGCAGTTCATGGTGTAAAACAGATGGGCGATGTGGCTGGCATGAATATTGCAGTCCTTGGCGCAGGACCGATCGGAAATCTTGTAGCACAGGCAGCAAAAGGAATGGGAGCAGCAAAAGTGATGATCACAGATATCAGTGATCTTCGATTGGCAAAGGCAGAAGAATGTGGAATTGATGTGTGCGTGAATACCAAAAATAAAGATTTCGGTGAGGCGATGATAGAGGCATTTGGACCGGATAAAGCCGATGTGATTTACGACTGTGCCGGAAATAATATCACAATGGGACAGGCAATCAAGTATGCAAGAAAAGGAAGTACAATCGTATTGGTGGCTGTTTTTGCTGGAATGGCAGAGATAGATCTTGCGGTGGCAAATGACCACGAACTTGACATTAAGAGCACGATGATGTATCGCCATGATGATTATATAGATGGAATCAGACTGGTGAATGAAGGAAAGGTTCATTTGAGACCGCTCATATCAAAAACATTTGATTTTAAAGATTATCTGAAGGCATATCAGTATATTGATGACAATCGCGAGACAACTATGAAAGTAATTATTAATGTCAGTGAAAAGTAAGGAGCGTATATGGAAAATAAATATGGAATTGTCGGAGTTGCCCATGTCGGGCTTCCGACAAACGATTTACAGAAAACAGTAGAGTTTTATAAGAGTCTTGGATTTGAAGTAATTATGCAGACTTATAATGAAAAAGCAGGGGAAAAAGTGGCATTTTTACAGATAAAAAATTACTGTATAGAGACTTTTGAAAATGGGCAGGCGGCAATGTCAGACGGTGCATACCAGCATGTTGCACTTGATGTGGAAGACATTGAAAGTATGTATCAGAAAATCTGCAATGAAAAATACACAGTTATTACAGACGGAATCGAAGAACTGCCATTTTGGGAAAATGGTGTGAAGTTTTTTATGATTAAGGGACCAAATGAGGAAAAAATAGAGTTCTGTCAGAAACTCTGATAAAAACAGGAGGGACATATGGGAAGCGAAAACAAAAATGGAAAAGTACCGCTGATCAGTAAGATCGCATATGGGTTTGGTGATGTTGGATGTAATTTCAGCTGGATGTTCGTCAGTAATTTTCTGATGATATTTTATACAGACGTGTTCGGAATCAGTATGGCGGCGGTGTCAGCACTTATGCTTTTTTCAAGATTCTGGGATGCAATCAATGATCCAATCGTCGGGGGACTTACGGATAAAACAAAATCGAGATGGGGACGGTACCGTCCATGGCTGTTAGTAGCGGCACCAATTACAGCGATTCTTCTTGTCATGACATTCTGGGCAAGACCTGACTGGCCGCAGAATGGAAAGATTATTTATATGGTAATTACATACTGTCTGCTGGTTTTGGGGTATACTTGTGTGAATATTCCATATGGAACTTTGTGTGGTGCTATGACACAGGATATTGATGAACGTGCAAAAATAAATACATCCCGTTCGGTTGCAGCGATGATTGCAATTGGTGTGTTAAATATTATCACAGTTCCACTGATCAGCAAATTCGGCAGTCACAGTGCAAAGACAGGATATCTGACGGTTGCGGTCATATATGGATGTATTTTTACAGCCTGTCATTTCTTCTGCTTTGCGAAGACGAAAGAGGCAGTGATTACTCCGGAAAAAGAAAAAATTTCTGTAAAGGTTCAGTTGAAAGCAGTCATGCAGAACAGACCATATCTTCTTGCATTGGCAGGACAGATATTATTTGGATTTACATTATATGGTAGAAACGCAGATATTCTGTATTATTTTACATATGTGGAAGGGAATGCCTCCTACTACACAACTTATTCGATGTGCATCATTATTCCTTCTATCATCGGGGCAGCCTGTTTTCAACCAGTATTCCGCAAGCTGAATAACAAAGGAAGAACAGCATCTCTCTTTGCTTTATTTACAGGAATTTCCATGCTGATTATGTTTTTCTTTAATGCCAAAGAATCACCAGCCATTTTTTATGCTTTATCTGGTCTGACACAGTTTTTCTTCTCTGGATTTAATACCGCAATCTATGCAATTATTCCCGACTGCGTGGAATATGGGGAATGGAAAACTGGACTTAGAAATGACGGTTTTCAGTATGCATTTATTTCGCTTGGAAATAAAATCGGAATGGCAGTTGGAACAGCACTTTTAGCAGGATTGCTTGGAAAATATGGTTATATTGCAAATCAGACACAAAATACAACTGTACTTTCAATTATGAAACATGCATTTACGACGATTCCAGGTGCACTTTGGATTGTGACTGCGGTTGTATTGTTTTTCTACCGGTTAAATAAAAAACGTTATAACAAGATTGTGGAGGAACTGAAAAATGGAAGAAAAAGTTGATATCGTGGCATTGGGAGAATTGCTGATCGATTTTACGGAAGCAGGACACAGTCAGGATGGGAGGAAATTGTTCGAACAGAATCCCGGCGGTGCTCCGGCAAATCTTCTAACCGTTGCAAGCCACTTTGGGTATCGCACATCTTTTATTGGAAAAGTTGGAAACGATATGCATGGTAAATTTTTAAAGAAGACATTGCAAAAGGAAGGAATCAATACAGATGCTATTGTTGAAGACCCGGGTTATTTTACAACGTTGGCATTTGTGGAAATCGGTGAAAATGGAGAACGGAATTTTTCTTTTGCAAGAAAACCGGGTGCAGATACACAGTTAAAAAAAGAAGAACTGGATCAGACATTAATTTCAGGTTGTAGAGTTTTTCATTTTGGATCATTATCGCTGACGGATGAACCGGCAGAAAGTACAACGATCGAAGCGGTAAAAATGGCAAAAGCAGCGGGTGTTCTTATTTCCTATGATCCAAATTACCGCCCGTCTCTTTGGAAGAACAAAGAGTGTGCAGTGAAAAAAATGAAATCTGTCATAGAACTGGTAGATGTCATGAAGGTATCGGATGAAGAGAGTATTCTGTTGACAGAGGCCGAAAGTTATGAGCAGGCCGCAGACCAACTCCTTGCCATGGGACCAAAGCTGGTTGCCATTACATTGGGAGAACAGGGGGTTCTTATGGCAACAAAAAGCAGAAAAGAAATCATCAGAGCATTTCAGACACATGCGGTCGACACGACTGGGGCAGGTGATTCATTCTGGGGAGGCGTATTATGCAGTATCCTTTCTATGAATAAGAATGTTGAAAAAATGGAATGGGAAGAAATCAAAAAGTGTGCTGTTTTAGGAAATGCAGTTGCTGGATTGTGTGTGCAAAAGAGAGGTGGAATCCCTGCGATTCCGACGAAAGAGGCAGTGTTTGAATTTTTAAATCAAATAAATTTTAAAAGCTGATAAAAAAGAATGATAATTTGGAGAAAAGTAGCATAGAATAATTTCGAGCTGATATGACAGAGAATGTTTTGGCGTATTGACAGGACATTTGAAATGACGTATACTCTCATCTTTGACAGTTGATTAGTTAAAAAAGTGCCACAAATCCTTTAAATACAAGGGGTGTGGCACTTTTCTCTGCATACACGAAATATAGTAATATTTTATCTCTGCTTACTTTTTTTCTGAATTCCTTTCATTTTCCGTTTTGTTATGAATTGATAGTCCGTTCTGAATCCGCAGGTTTCGTGGAGAACGTCAGTGATTTCCTGACGTTCATATACAGGCATGAAGCCCTGTTCTTCTATATCCGCAAATTTTATGTCTTTTAAAGTGTGAAGTAATTGTTCTGTAGTATAAGTCCCTTTCAAGGAGCGGTTTAATAACCGAAAATGTAACAGAGCAAGAAAACAGGTAAGAAAATGAGCCTTAATCCGGTATTCACGATTTAAGTAAACAGGTCTGGCTTCAAAGTCTGTTTTCATAGTTCTGAAACAGTCTTCAATCTGCCATCTGCCTTCGCTGACTTTTAGGATATCTGCAACGTTGTCATCAAGCAGGTCTGTACATACAGCATAAAGACTGTCATACATTTCTTCCTCAGCAATCTTATCCGTATCGAGATAATAGTGGATCTTAGCTTTTTCTCCTTCGTTGGTTACAGCCACCTTATTTACAAATCTTGCAGGATCATTTGGATTTTTATGCTGTTTTTTTAGAGAGCCATTTGCAATGATGAAATGTTCACATTCGTCTGATTTTGATAAGTACATGCTGGAACTGGAAGAGAATGCGAAGAAGTAGCAGCATCGCCATTAAAATTTTCAGCTAGCCAAGGTCGAGTGTATGGGAGTTGGGGCATCAGTCTGGGTAAAAAGTAGCCTTTGACATGTTCTCTGTAAGAAGAACAGACAAGGTGGAGGCGATGGCAGTTCTCCGTTAAATTTGACTTTTATGTTGGAATCACTATAATAGTAGAAACGAATAAAAAAGTTGAACTTTTTCCGTGGACGGGCGAGGTTCAGACTGTGATATGGATAGCGAGTTGTGTCAATACTTTTTTGCTACAGAATTTGTTGATATGTTTCCGCAAACAAACGGAGATATTTTGCTACATTTCCTATTAGTCTGGATCGATTCCCGAAAACTGACATCAATCAGGACGTATCGTGCCACGTGGGGTGCGTCGAGATTTTGTCAAAAATGCAAGATAAATATTCTGAATTAACTAAATTGGAGGAGTTATCGATGGTTCTCGGTAATACGAAACTTTTTGAACGATATGCCTTAAAATTATATAAAAGAATAGTAGCTTTTTCAGAGCTAAAGGCACATAATGATCATTTCCTTTTGGGGGTAACATTGGAAGATATATTGTCATATGCCGCCATATTGTTTCAGGAAACAAACGTCAAATATTATGCCGTATATGTTAATGGAAAATTTTACTGCCATTCAAAAAAAGTGGAAATACCCGAGTACCTGCCTTATGATATGGAAAAACTTGTATATCATGCAATAACTGCCATTTATTTTGCAACGCTCGAGGCTACAGATGAAGAACACAAAAGATATCCTGATATTGATGGGCTTGGTAAAAATGCAAGAAGGCTCAATGAACAGGAGTGTATGCAGTATCTTCTGTTTTATACAAAGTTAATATATATAGGTGGGGACCAGAAGTTTTTCACTGACTGGAGAAACGGCATAGTGCTGGCAGTGATAAAACGCTTCATGAAGCTTCACTATCTGGGCGATGATAATGGTGAAACGAAAAGTAACCATGATATTCTAAGTTGTTACAAAGGATGTCTCTTAGGTGGCGCTGTTGGCGATGCATTAGGCTATCCAGTCGAGTTTATGTCTGAGGCTGCGATTTTTGGACGTTATGGAGAAGAGGGAATAAAAACTCTTAAAGAAGCCGGCTCACCTGCACTCATTTCAGACGATACTCAGATGACGCTTTTTGCTGGAAATGCATGTATATACAGAAGAAGCAATATTTTTACCTATGGTATAAATCCTGCAACATGGAGCGGAAAAAGCGAATACACAATCTGGAATGGTTACCAGGAGTGGCTTGGTACGCAGGGAGATACACGATGGGTTGACAGAAATGGCAGTAAAATGTGGATATATGAAGATGAGCGTCTTCACAGTCTCCGTGCTCCGGGAAACACTTGCCTTAACTCAATAAGACAAAGTGAAAAAGGTGGAACATTAGAAAATCCTGTAAACAATAGTAAGGGTTGCGGAACAGTAATGAGAGCAGGTGTGATCGGATTAACAATGAGATACGACGGTTACGATTACCTTATCGATGCTGTACGGTTGGGACGGAGAGATGCAGCTTTAACTCATGGACATGCTCTTGGAGTCGAGTCTTCAGGTTGGCTTGCAGCAACTGTGGCTAATATTATTAATCTGGGGTATTTATACGATCGTCTTGAAGATGCTTTCGTGAGTGGCATAATGATTAATGATGATGCTTATCCATTTCCGTCCCCCGAGCATCTCGAACTGATTGACATGGCGATTACACTTGCATATGACTTAAATGTTTCCGACTTAGAGGCTATTCACATGCTCGGTGAGGGCTGGGTTGCAGAGGAAGCACTGGCAATAGCAGTGTTCTGCGCAGTCAGGTATCAGGATGATTTTGCAAAAGCAATAAGAGTGTCAGTCAACCACAAGGGTGACAGCGATTCGACAGGAGCAATCTGTGGAAATCTTCTTGGAGCATGGCTTGGAAAAGAGAATGTGGCAGAAGCTTTTGATCTTAATGATCTTGAACTAAGTGATGTGATTGAAACTATCGCAGAAGACCTTTATACAGCAACTCAAAAAGTGGTTCCGAAACCGGGAGAAAATAAAGCCTGGGACAGAAAATACCGTAGATGATGAGGAAGGAAACTCCGGTTTTTTGAAGATATATTCCCATGTACTGTGGGGTGGATTTATTTCCGAGTTGTGTCGACATTCACGGCATTATTTCAACCCGCGTTAAGACGGTCTGTTTGCTGCCAAGAAAAGAGAAATAAAGGCTGAACACGGGTGAATTGAAAAAGTAAAATCCACCTTGCAAAGGTAAATTCTACTTTGCAGGATTAAATTCCACGTGAAAGAAAAAAATATTGATCTTGTATATGAAATCCTCAAAATCAGAGTTAAAATATAAGGAAAAGCTGTGGTTTTGGGGATTTTTTTGCATGCCGAGCGGAAGTCGAATTTACGTGTGATTTTTTGGAAGGAGTAAATTCCACCTCTGGGGGATGTTCTGCGATGATGGCGGTATAGATTTCCTGCCCAGCTTTTTTAGTTTTAGTTTATTTTAATAATTCAGGACTAAGGATGATTTCGTCAGCAGGAATTTTCTGCAGATGAAATGCATCTAAAATTTTTCTACCGTATTGAAACTCGAAAACTTCATAAGGACTTTTGTTTCCGAGCTTTTTCCGGGAGTAGGAGTTGATGTGGCTCATCATGAGATCAATCTGTTCCTGTGAGTATCGTCCAAGGTCAGTACCTTTTGGAATGATTCTTCGAATCAGTTCGTGGTTGTTTTCACAGCTTCCTTTCTGGTAAGGTGCGCTGGGATTACAATAGAACATCCTGGTTCGAGGGTTTCCCTGTGCATCCAGTTCGATAGCAGAAGGGTTTGAAAATTCACTGCCGTTATCCGCTAAAAGAACAGGAAAAAGTTCAATGAAAATATCCATCCTCAATTCAAAATAGAGACGGTCAAAAATGTCAATGACAGATTGAGAGTCATTATGCTGGCGGAGAAAAGCAAGCTGCAGTTGTTGTTCCACGAAATGAATAGTGAGAAGAACCGCTCCGCCTTTTATACCTTCTACAGAATCAAGCTGTCTGACAGAAGCATCCGGATGTTCAGCCATGTAATTTTCAAAACATTGAAAGTCACGTCCAATACGGCAGGATTTATCCACTTTCAGTTTAGAAGAAACATTTTTCCTTGGACGCATGCGTATGGTACGTGGCATATCGATATTTCTGGCAGTGAATAATCCGTTGTTTGTGTAAGTATACAGTGTTCGTTCTGACTTCATAAGTTCGTCAGCATGATGTATTGCAATGTGATGAAGGGACTGCCCTTTTTTGAGGAGAGGAGATACCACATCATCGAGCTGCTTGAGTTCCACTTCAGAAAGGGCAAACCCAGAACGGGATTCCCTTCTGACCTGTTCATATTCCTTCTGAGCATAAGAAGCCTTGTAAAGACGTTTTTCGAGAGAACACCTGGTACGCTGCTGACAGCCATTACAGACATAGGGAGGTTTGGAAAGCTTAGGGCAAATATATTTTTCGTAAGAGATGCAGGAGGAAGTACACCTGCCGCAAGTCCAGCACGGTTTGTTATTCGAGTAGGCGCAGTGCTGGCAAAACTTCTGCAGAGAACACTGATGCAGGAAAGCGACACGGCAGTCGTTGAAAGATCTGCCTAAAGCGCCGGTTTTCTCAAAGCAGATATGCGCTTTAATCTCCTTTGAAATCGTAGTGCAGTCTTTGCCGAGTTCTCGGGCAATAGACTTAAAACTATGGTGTTCGTTGAGCATGGTTTCAATGAGGATTCTTGCTTCCAGATTTAAATGTTTTTGTTTATTCATAATGGTCTCCTTACCGCTGGGAGGAATCACCATGTTTGTATAAAGAATTATAAGGGAAAAATAGGAAGAATTAAATTCCACCTTTAGAAATGCAACGTTTTGCAGGATTAAATTCCATAGAGGGGTGGAATTTAACTTTGCAATTAAGTAAGGCTGAACACGACGTGACCGGAAGATTTTTGTATATTGACAGAACATTTAAAAAGACATATACTAAGTGCAGTAATCGTTCTGTAGAGACTTGTGAAGCCTACAGGCGGGGGAGAGCCTGTAGGCTTCTCCCTCTTTTTCTTTAAGGAGAAATGATTTGCAGATATCGAAATAGTTTATTAGTTATGCTAAAAAGCAGTAAAGGAGATATAGGCTGTTATGAAAATCAAAAGATGGATAGTTTTGACCTTATTAATAGCAGCGATTGTTACAGGATGCAATCAAAAAGACTCGACATATCAGAGTCTGGATGAAAAGAAACTCAATTCCGAAAATACAGATATTAACGATAGAGCGGATTATTATGATAAAAATGTCGATGACCGTATAGATAAAATGAGTCCAGAGGAAAAAGAAAAATTTTATGTAGATGTGACGATAAATTACATTAGCAGAGAAAATGTTCCGGAAGATGATATTATTTTTCTGAGAAATGATAATGTGTACGAAGGGGATCTATATGACGGTGATGATACCATTCTGCTCCCACCGGGAATTTATAAACTGATTTCATCAGAAATTGGAGGACATGATGCAGATTTTGGAGAAATTAATCTGCTTACACCTGGTGAAAAGGTAACAATAATCGTTGATTATAATACATTTTCAGCAAGTCGTGGGGAGGACAGAAAGTGATTTTATTTTAATACATAGGAAATCTCATTTCCTATGTATTAAAATGTAATGATACCAGGGTCAAAAGGTCAGAAAGCCGATGCAAGCTTGCTTGCAAGAGGATTTTTGACCTCTTGACCCGCCAAAAGCATGAGTAAGTAGCCATTTTTCAAAGAAAAATGAGCGGATTACGAATGTTTTTGAGGATTGCGAAAGTGCAAAGCACGTAGCAATCTGGTATCAAAGGGGGCAAAATACCTTTTGCCCCCAACATCATGTAATAAAGAATAATGAAAAAGAGGAGAAACTAAAATGAAATTTCAAAAGCTTGGCAACACGGATATCGATGTTTCGGTGGTTGCATTAGGTACTTGGGGGCTTGGCGGCGGAAGTGTCTGGACAGACGGAGATTCTACAGTTGAGGATGCGAAGCGTCTGCTTGATATTTGTCATGAACATGGTGTAAATTACATCGATACCGCACCGGTATATGGTACAGGAGTAAGTGAGGAACTGCTTGGTAAGGCACTGAAAGGCAGAAGAAATGATTTTGTTTTGCAGACCAAATGTTCGTTGAACTGGAGAAATGAGGGCGGTAATTTCCATTACGAACGAGACGGTTATACCGTTAACAATGACACACGCGCATCAGCAGTGAAAAAGGACGTGGAAGACTCTTTGCGCAGAATGGGAACTGATTATCTGGATTCTGTTATCGTACATTATGTATGCGGCAGCTTTCCAGTGGAGGAAACGGTTGGAGCTTTGGAGAATCTGGTTCGTGAAGGAAAGATCCGCACCTATGGACTTTCTAACAGTCAGCCGGCAGATCTGGCTGCATATCAGGAAGCCGGCGGAAACGTATCTGTTGTACAGGAGTTTTTCAGTATTCTCTCTCCTTTCCATGGCAGAGAATATTTTGATCTGTGTAAAAAGTATAACACGGTATTTCAGACCTATGGTGTTCTGGAGGAAGGATTTTTGACTTCTCCTGCCTTTATGGAACGGGAATTTGCAAAAACCGATATCCGATCCAGAATACCTTGGACAGATCCGGAGAAAAAAGAAGGACTTCGCAGGGCTTTCGAAATCTGGAAACCACTTTGTGAGGAATATCATTGCAGTTTTGCAACGCTGGTAGAAGCCTGGGCACTATCTCAGTATGACCGAATGAGTCTTCTGGTTGGAATGCGAAAAGCTTCCAGTGTGGAAGATACCGTAAAGTGTCTGGATATAAAGTTGCGTGCCGAGGACATCAAATGTATGGAGGAAGCAGTAAAGACAATTCAGGTTGCGGTTCTGGACAAATAGAAAACAGTAAAGGTGGAAAGGAGCGGGATCGTATACCCGGTCCTTTCCTAATTCGGCAAAAGAAGGGGAGAAGAACATGAAAGAACCTATGATGGCAGATAGCCATGAAATCGCAGTTAGAAATTATAAACAACCATTGAGAAATCGTTTGATCATGATGCTGATCTGTATTGCAATTGCTCTTGCATCCTTTTTTGTTGTTTCCAAATGGGCAACTTCGGTTGATTCGTACCGTTGGGTTATCAAAACGCTGAATGGATTGCAGAAAAAAGCACTGGGGCTTTCCGGAACTGCAACAGCTCTTGCAACCGGTGCTGCAGCAATACCGGGAGAAGCCACAACCCCGATCGCGAATAAGCTGGCAGATGTCGCAGGGTATATGGTGATCGTTTATGCAGTGATCATTGTTGAAAAATATTTACTGACAATCACCGGGTATATTGCATTTAAAATTTTATTTCCTATCGGATGCGTGCTTCTGGCAGCAGGAAATTTTTTGAAAAACGGATGGAAGGAATTTATCTACAGAATCGGAATTAAGAGTATCATACTGGGAATTCTTTTATGGGGACTGGTTCCTACCAGTGCGTGGGTGACGAATATGGTAAATGAAACCTATGCAAAGTCCTATGAAGCTGATTTTTCACTGGAAGATACGGAAGAATTATTAGATGAGGGTGATACCTCTTCAAACACAGACAAGAAGGATGAATCACAAGAAACGAAAGATAAAAAGTTTTCATTCAGTGGTTTTCTTGAGAATGTAAAGGATAAGGTAGATGATGCAATTGATACAGTAGGTGAAGTCACTACAGAAAAAATCTCTGCTTTTGAAGATGGATTAAACAGGATATTGGAGGGTGTGGCAGTGCTGATCGTGACAACTTGTGCCATTCCGGTTCTGGTTATGTTATCCTTTGCCTGGATTTTAAAAGGGATCATGGGTCTGAGAATCCCATCTATTACACTTCAGTCGGTGCCAAGGGTTTCTGAAAGGAAAAGAAAGAAATCTGAAGAAAATTAATTTAGAATTTTGACGAAGGAGAGGAATGATATGACAAAAGATTTGACTACAGGGAAAATCATGCCGATTCTTGTGAATTTCACCGTGCCGCTGGTTTTAGGAAATCTGTTTCAGCTGACTTATAATGCGGTGGACAGTATTATCGTAGGACATTTTGTAGGGAAAGAAGCCCTGGCGGCAGTTGGTATCTGCAATCCGATCAGTACGCTTATGATACTGTTTTTGAATGGATTATGTATGGGCGCAAGTATCCTTATGGGAATTCAGTATGGGGCGAAAGATTATAAGACTTTGCACAGGCAGATCAGTACAACCATGTTGTCGGGAGTCGTTTTTTCGTTTTTCCTGACTTTATTTTGCGTGGTATTTGCAGTACCGATCCTGCATCTTTTGCAGGTAGATGCTTCTATTATGGAGATGACGCGGCAATATTTGCGGATTATTTTTATGGGATTAATGTTTACCTTTTTGTATAACTTTTTTTCCAGCACCCTAAGAGCATTAGGAGACAGTGCATCGCCTCTGTATTTTCTGATCATCAGTGCAGTCCTGAATATATTCGGAGATTTGTTTTTTGTCATTGTACTAAAGGCAGGAAGCAATGGATGCGCCATTTCCACAGTGCTTAGTGAGGCACTGTGCTGCCTGTTTTGTGTTATTTATATACAGAAAAAAGTACCGATTCTTCGTCTTGGCAAGAAATGGCTGGTATTTGATTCCAGTCTGCTGAAGAAAACGATTGCTTACGGATGGGCGTCAGCTATGCAGCAGGCTACTGTCCAAATGGGGAAAATTGCGATCCAGGCACTGGTTAATACCATGGGAGTATCCGTAGCCGCCGCCTTTGCAGTTGTCAATCGGATCGATGATTTTGCTATTACACCGGAACAGAATATTGCCCATGCCATGACGGCACTTATGGCGCAGAATAAAGGAGCCGGAAAAAATGACCGTATGCGGGAAGGATTTCGCTGCGGAATGATCCTGGAGATTGTTTATGGAGTGGTTGTTATGGTAATTTGCCTGGTATTTGCCGGAGAACTTATGGCACTTTTCGTAAAAGACGAGGAAGTAATAGGGCATGGTGTCATTTATCTGCATCTGATTGCCGTAATGTATATACTTCCGGCCATTACGAATGCAATCCAGGGATTCTTCCGTGGAATCGGAGACCTGAAGGTAACACTGATGAGCAGTTTTACCAATATGGCGGTCCGGGTCATTGCGGCAGCACCAATGATTTTGCTATGGAACTTCGGGATTGAAGCATTGCCATATTCCTATCTGGCAGGCTGGGTTGCCATGCTGCTGGTAGAAACGCCTTTGATGATTCGGATTTATCGGAAATAATATATAAAAATGCGAAAGGATTCCTTGATCATGTGATTGAGCTTGCAGCATCTACAGCTACAGTAACAGAAGCAGCTGCTGCACTACAGGTAGAACCGGGAATGATTGCGAAAACCATGTCATTTTTGCAAGGGAATAAGCCAGTTCTGATTTTAACGGAAGGAACTGCAAAAGTAGACAACAGAAAATATAAAGATACTTTTCATATAAAAGCAAAAATGATTCCGTTTGAGGAAGTAGAAGATATCATCGGTCATGCTCCGGGCGGAGTATGTCCATTTGGTATCAACGAAGGAATAGAAGTCTATCTTGATGAAAGTCTGAAAAAGTTCAATACGGTTTACCCGGCAGCAGGGAATGATCATAGCGCTGTAAAGCTCACTATTCCTGAATTGGAATTGGTAGCAGAAGCGAACGGGTGGGTAGATGTCTGTAAGGAACTGTAAAATTGCCCAGAAAAGGAGCTTATACAGAATCCGGTCCCAATCTCTTTATAAAAGCCAGCGGTGTCATATGATATTTTGTCTTGAATGCCCTGTAAAAATAAGAGAGATTACGAAAGCCGACGGATAAAGATACCTCTAATATGGAGGTGTTTCCGTGCTCAAATAACTCTACTGCTTTTTCCGGCCTGATACTGTTGATATACTGGATACAGGTCATATTCATATGCTTTTTAAAAAAGCGCATAAAATGATATTCGCTGAAATAGCAAAGCTTTGCAAGTTCAGAAACCGACAGAGCTTCTGCATAATTCTGATCAATATGATCAAGTACAATTTTTAATTTATCGGAAGAGTCTGATTCTGTAGAGGATCTTGCGTTACTGTACTGGAGCAGAAGAAAAAGAGTCTGCAGCAGACAGGATTTTATGGCGAGTTCATATCCAAACATCCGGGCGTCGTACAGGGAAACAAGCTGTGAAAAGTACTCTCTGAGAGAATCATAGGCAGGGTGTTCCAAGGTAATGAGATATGGCAAGGCTAATTCGTGATTTACCATAGGTGTAAGATAGCGGGCAGAACAGATATCTGCGTTATTTCCACCCAGAAGATTCATATGGAACACATAGGTTTCCGAGCAGAATTCTGCACTGTTTTTCAGGATAATGGAATGCAGGAGTAAGGGTGGAATAAACAGGATATCCCCTGTACCTGCTTCGTATTCCATCAGATTGATCTGGTAAATACAGGATCCCTTTGTTATGAGGGTCAGCTCTGCCTCTTCGTGCCAGTGCGTTGTTATGACAGGAGAATCTGCTGAGAGTTTTGAGATATATTTCTGAATCGGAAAATAAACCTCTCCATGTTTTGCGTTTTCTTTTTGCTCCGGTATAAGTGAATGCGGTGTTTTCATATTTCTAATACCTCCATAATAGCAGGATTGTGTTATAAAATGAAAAAATAATACAAGATTTGTTACGATTAAGATTATATAATAGCAGTATAATATAGCCAAAGAAATAAAGCAATGGCGAAGCAATACGATGATCATATATGAAAGAGGTTGATAAAAATGGAAAAAAAGTGGTGGCATGACAAAGTAGCGTATCAGATTTACCCAAAGAGTTTTCTGGATACAAATGGAGACGGAATCGGAGATCTGAGAGGAATTATTTCTAAACTGGATTATCTGAAAAAGTTAGGGATTGATATTATCTGGTTATCGCCTGTTTACAAATCACCATTTGTAGATCAGGGATATGATATTGCGGATTACTATGCAATTGCTGAAGAGTTCGGAACAATGGAAGAATTTGATGAACTGCTGGCGGAAGCAAAAAAACGAGACATGCATATTATTATGGATCTGGTTATTAATCATTGCTCCGACAAACATGAGTGGTTCCAGAAAGCTTTAGCAGATCCGGATGGAGAGTTTGCAGATTATTTTTATTTCCGCAAGGGCAAAAACGGAAATCCACCGAGCAATTACCGCTCTTATTTTGGAGGAAGCTGCTGGGAAAAGGTACCGGGAACGGACAAATATTATTTTCACATGTTTGCAAAGGAACAGCCGGATCTGAATTGGGAAAATCCGAAGTTACGGCAGGAACTGTACAAAATGATCAACTGGTGGCTGGAAAAAGGTCTCTCCGGTTTTCGAATCGACGCGATCATCAACATCAAGAAGGATCTGGACTTTTCTGATTTTGCACCGGATGGGAAAGATGGTCTGGCAAGCTGCTGGAAGATGGTTGAAAGTGTAGACGGAGTAGGGAAGCTACTGGAAGATCTGAAAAAGTCAACTTTTGAAAAGTATGATGCCTTTACAGTAGGAGAAGTATTTAATATGAAACCGGATGAATTACCGGAATTTATTGGTGAAACCGGTCATTTTTCAACAATATTTGATTTTAGCGCCCATACGCTCACCGATGGAGAACATGGATGGTATGATGCTCCGAAGCTGGAATTTGCGAAATGGAGAGATGCGATCATTCAGGCACAATTAGAAACACAGAAGTATGGCTTTAAGGCGAATATCATTGAAAATCATGATGAGCCAAGAGGAGCATCCAGATTTTTATCTTCTTATGCCCAGACACCGGCGGGAATCAAGATGCTTGGTACGGTCAGTCTTCTGCTCAGAGGAATTCCTTTCATTTACCAGGGGCAGGAAATCGGTATGAGAAATGCCAAATGGAACAGCATGGAGGAATTTGATGATATCAGTACAAAAGACCAGTATCATACTGCCCGTGAAGCAGGATTGTCGGATCAGGAAGCCTTGGAAGTATGCAGTCGCATGAGCCGTGACAACGCGAGAACACCGATGCAATGGAACGGTGAAAAAAATGGCGGATTTACAAAAGGAACGCCATGGTTAAAGGTAAATCCTTTATTTAAAGATGTGAATGTGGAAGCTCAGGAACAGGATATGGACTCCGTTCTGAATTATTATCGTAAACTGGTTGCACTGCGTAAATTGGATGAATTGAAAGAAGTATTTACCTATGGAGAATTTCTTCCGGAATATGAAAATGTGGACGGAATCATGGCATTTTATCGTAAAAATGAATCCAAATGTATTCTTGTAGCTGCTAATTTCGGAAAGGATGTTGCAATAATCAAATTGAAAAGCGGTATAAAAAAAGTATGGCTGTCGAACCGGGCAGAGGAAATGGCAGACTGTGAAGCAGATACGTTGAATTTACGGAGCTGTGAAGTTGTGGTTCTGGAATTAGAATAGTCTGCACAATAAAAATTATAAATATGTAATAAAAACAGGGATTGACCTTGCTGGATTATATGCAGCAGATCAATTCCTGTTTTTATATTCGATGAATCAGATCACTCGATTTGAAACAGCAGTATCAAATTTAGCCGGATTCTGCTATACTGTATAAGAAAAACGTCAGATAAAAGAAGGGTGAAGCATATGATCACATTAAATGACTATTTATATTCAGGTGATACGATTTTTCGGATTTTAAGAAATTATACAGTGGATCTGAAGAAAGAAGCAAAGAAGAATCACAACGAAATAGATCTCATCCATTCCCATTTTCTGATCCAGATCAGGGAACTGCTTGAGCACAATGATTTCCTTACTGCACAGTCGCAGAAAATCAGGGAGTTTTATAAATATATGGTACAGGAATATCCTCTGCTTGCCTTTACTTTTAAAGGAAGGATCAAGTCGCTGATCCTTGCAGAGGAAAAATTCAACGGGTATATTGTAGAATATATTTATGATTATTACGAAAAGCATCATACCTATCCGTCGGTGCCGGACCTAAGGGAAAAGCTGAGCTGCTTTCGGGATATTATCGCATACCGTCTGGTAATCTCTCTTCCGAAATGCAATATCAGGGATGACAAACTGCGAGAGGAAGAGGAAATCAAGTATTTATACAGGATCGCGAATGTTCTTCCAGGCTTTCTGGAGGAAAGAGGGTTTACGGCAGAACTGGCAAAGGGAGTGCTTGAAAGTACATCTCCTTTTATGGATGAGGCGGTAAAACCTTATTATCGGGATTATATTTCTAATGGAAATGGAAGCAGCTATCAATCATTGCACATCACGTTTTACGACAACTGTTCGAGAAGCTACATGGAAGTGCAGCTGCGGACAAAGAAGATGGATGATATAGCGGAGATTGGAGCTGCAAATCACCAGGCCTATGAGAAGGAGCAGGAAAGAGTCAGGGCCAGAAGAGAAGCCATTCCGGAAGGAGAATGCATTTATTTTGATGAGGCATACGAAAGAGGAATGCGGCTCCTGGAGCTGGAACTAAAGGATCTGGAAGTCAATATGTTTGCTGCGGCAAATAACAGTCTGATCAATGACGGATGCGGATTATACCGGGGCAGGCTGATCCTGCCGTATGAACATTTATCAAGATTCCAGACGGATCTGAACGATTAAAGGATTATAAGAATGAATAAATCAGATATAAAAAAGCATATTACCATCTCCCGGTCAGAGAAGAGTTGTATCTGGATAATATGCCGGATCTTTTTTAAGAAAAGAATGAAAAAGAAGAGAGGATAAAAAATGGAAGAAAAGAAAAATCAGACAGAACCGGAAGTCTGTAAAGTGGCAAAAAAATGCGGAGGATGCCAGTATCAGGGAGTGCCCTATAAGGAGCAGCTGAAAAAGAAACAAAAAGCGGTAAATGCATTGTTGTCGAAATTTGGAAAAGTAGAACCGATCATCGGAATGGAGAATCCGTATTATTACAGAAACAAAGTACACGCCGTATTTGACAGAGACCGAAGGGGAAATATCATATCCGGAACCTATGAAGCGAAGACCCACAGAGTCGTTCCTGTTGAAAACTGTCTGATCGAGGACAAAAAAAGTCAGGAGATCATCCGGACAATCCGTGGACTTTTGAAATCTTTTAAGATCAAGACCTATGATGAAGATACAGGTTATGGCCTGTTCCGTCATGTGCTGATCAGAAGAGGATTTAAAAGCGGAGAAATCATGGTGGTTCTGGTGCTTGGATCACCAATCCTTCCATCGTCTAATAATTTTGTAAAAGCACTCAGAAAAGAACATCCGGAGATTACGACGGTTGTACTGAATATCAACGACAGAAAGACCAGTATGATCCTTGGGGAGAGAGAAAAAGTGTTATATGGGAAAGGATTTATCCGGGATGAACTCTGCGGGTGTACCTTCCGGATTTCACCAAAGTCTTTCTATCAGGTAAATCCGGTGCAGACGGAGATCCTTTATCAGAAAGCGATTGAATTTGCGCATCTGACAGGAAAAGAAAGCGTAATCGATGCCTATTGCGGAATCGGAACGATCGGTCTTATCGCTTCGGGACATGCAAAAGAAGTGGTTGGTGTGGAACTCAATAAGGATGCTGTAAAGGATGCAAAATTAAACGCCAGAGAAAATCAGATCCGGAATGTGAAGTTTTTCCAGGGAGATGCCGGTGAATTTATGGAGGCAATGGCAGCAGAAGGAAAAAGTATGGATGTGCTGTTTATGGATCCGCCGAGAGCCGGAAGTGATGAGAAATTTATGGCATCGGCAGTGAAGATGGGACCGGAGAAGATCGTGTACATTTCCTGCAATCCGGAGACACTGGCAAGAGATCTGAAGTATCTGACAAAAAAAGGATATCAGGTAAAAAAGATACAGCCGGTGGAAATGTTTGCGTTTACAGAGCATTTGGAAACCGTCGTACTCTTATCGCGATAACAAAAAGATTGATGAAAAAAGTAGGACAATCGTCTTACTTTTTTTGTTTTTAGTCAAATGTTAACATTTGACAATTTGTTAAAAATGCCCAAATTGTAGAATGTTAACAATCTGAATGTGTGTGAACGAAAAACAGATATCGTCCATATATGTAGTAAAATCCGTCCATGAAAGACTTGTTTTTCTGTATACAATAAAAATACGGCGTATTCCACAAAAATGCACAAAAACGAAAACGACAATAGATGTTTAATTGGTAAAATGTTATAATTACCTTAACACAAAGTTTATGGAGGAATGCAAAATGAAAAAGAGAATGATAGCCCTTATGCTGGCTGGTATCATGGTATTCTCAGCCACAGCCTGTGGCGGTGGAGGAGCTTCCAGCAAGAACCAACAGAACCAAGATGATGGCGAAAGCAAACAGGTTGGAGTTGAGGTGACCGAAGACATGCAAAGTGCACCACCGGAAGATGCTCCTGTGGGGGGACAGGTAGTAGTTGCAATTTCACCGGGTACTTTATCACCGGATATGTACGGCGGCTGGTCTAACAATGCAACAAACTCCGGATTCATCGGATTGATGAGTGGTTACGCCCTCGCTGATTACAATCGTGATTATGTTCTTGATTGGGACCCGGTTGTCGTTAAAGATCATGAAGTGATCGAGAACGACGACGGAAGCAAGACATACCGTTTTGAAATCAATGATAACCTGAAATGGAGTGACGGTTCTCCGATCACAGCAAAAGATTATGTATTCAGTCTTCTGCTTCACTCTTCTCCGGAATTTGCAGCCTGTGAAGGTGATGCAACATACGGATGGGCTTTAGTTGGATACAACGATCATGTACAGGGAACAACAAAAGAATTCGCAGGTGTTAACCTTCTTGGGGATTACGAATTCTCTATGACAATCAGTGCAGATCAGCTTCCGAACTACTATGAGATGGCAAATGTTGCCTATGGACCGGAACCGCTTGCAGCAATCGCTCCTGGATGCGACGTGAAGGATGATGGAAACGGAGCATACCTCACAGACGGATTTACAGAAGATCTCATCAGAGAAACCTTACTTGATCCGGATAAAGGATTCCGTTACAAAGCACCGGTTGTATGCGGACCTTACAAATTAAAGAGCGTGGATCTTACAACAGAAACTGTTGAACTTGAGGTCAACGAAGAATACCTTGGAACCTATGATGGAACAAAACCACATATCCAGACAATTATTTCCAAACCGGTTGCAGATGAAACAATCCGTGACGAATTTGAAAAAGGAACAATCGACTTCTACTCAGCAGGTACGGGAGAAAAGATCGAAGCTGCTTTAACAAAAGTAGAAGAAGGAAAATTAGATGCAAACTATGGTCTTGTACCGGGAACACGTATCAACGAGATGCGTTACATGTGTGACTTTGGACCGACACAGTTTGAAGAAGTAAGACGTGCAATCGCTTACATCGTAGACCGTGATGAAATCAACAAACAGTTAACAGGCGGATACGGTACAGTAGTAGACTGTTATGCAACAGATGCAACAACAGATTTTGCAGCAATCAAAGATGATATTGAATCTGAACTGATTCACTACTCATATGACCTTGATAAAGCAAAACAGGAACTCATCGATGGTGGATGGACACTGAATGAAAAAGGTGACGAGTATAAAGAAGGTACAGACAAATACCGTTACAAAGAAGTAGATGGTGAATTGATGAAATTAAAAGTTGAAGTAGCATGCTGTGAAGATGACTACTCAAAACTTTACAACACAGTAATCCCACCGGAAGCAGAAAAGATCGGTATGGAATACAAATACACATCTATGGATTTCGCACTTATGATCAATCACCTGACTCGCCAGGGTATCGACGAACCGGAATATAACATTTTCTACAGCAGTATCGGAATTCCGGAAATTCTCTTCTACTGGAACTGTTTCGATGATGATCCGAGCTTAATGGGAACATGGAATGTTAACTATATTTCTGATCCGGAATTAAAAGCGATCGGTAAAGAGATGCAGAAAATTGATCCTGAAGACATTGACGGATTCAGAAAATTATATGGAGAATTCCAGCTGGCTTACAACAAAAAACTTCCAAGTCTTCCAATGGGATCAGGCGTTTCTTACATGTTCTTCAATCCGAAGCTTAAGAATTTCGTTCCTAGAGCTCATGTGGGATGGGGAGCAATGGTATTAGATGCATATGTTGAAGAATAAATAAGAAGGATTCATTAGAATAGATCAATTCTATTAACATCTGATATGCATGACAAAACAGGGAGGACAGAACAAAGGGAAACGTTCTGTCTTCCCGTATCTTTTCTTAGTGTGAAAAACAAAATTATGACGAAGTATTCAGAAAGAATCACATGTCATAGATAATTCAGGATAACTATATAATCCAGAAGGAGAAAACTACATTATGGCAAAATACATATTGAAAAGACTTGGTTATATTATTATAGTATTCTTCCTGCTTTCCATCTTACTGTTTGGTATCTTCAAAATGGTACCTGGTGATCCTGCCAGACTTATGGTCGAGGGACAGAAGCAGAGCGTTTCACCGGAACAGTATGAGATGCTCTATCAACAGGCAAGAGTACGTCTTGGACTTGATAAACCGATTCCGGTTCAGTATTTAAGCTGGATGGGAAATATCTTACAGGGAGATTTCGGTTACTCTACCGTATATCGTATTCCGGTTAAAGAACTGATCGGACCGCCGATGAAAAATACAATCGCATTAAACGTTGTATATTATATTTTCCTTTTAGCGATCGGAATTCCGCTGGGAATCAAATGTGCAGTAAAAAAAGATACGGTATTTGATACATCACTTCAGGTAGCAACAATGATCGGTATCAGTATTCCTTCATTTATTTCGGCGCTGATCTTTATCTACCTGTTTGCGATTAAAATTCCGATTTTCCCGATCAGTGGAATGGTTACAACCGGTGCGAATTTCACTGGCTTCAGAGCATTCTTAGATTATTTATATCATATGGCACTTCCTATCATTGTATGTCTGACAGGTATCGGTGGACTGATCCGTTATGTCAGAGGAGCTCTTCTTGATGCATTATCTATGGATTATGTTAGAACAGCCCGTGCTAAAGGTCTGAAAGAAAAAACTGTTATTTACAAACATGCGTTCCGTAACGCAATGATCCCGATCACAGGCTGGATCGTAGGCTCTATCGTAGGTATCTTTGGTGGAGCGGTTATCATTGAGACCCTGTTCTCATGGAAAGGTGTCGGAAAACTTCTGATCGATTCCTTGAACCAGCATGACTATACAGTCGCATTGTCCATGCAGATGTTTTACATTTTGTTAGGACTTGCTGCAAACCTGATCACAGACTTATGTTACTGTATCGTTGATCCAAGAATTAAACTCGATTAGGAGGAAGACAAATGTTATTTGGAAAGAAGAAAGAAAAAGAGCAGCGTTCCGTTCTTGAAGAAGAACAGATGCAAAGTCCTTTTCGTACGATTATAAAAAATCTGCTGGAAAACAAACTGGCTATGGGGGGATTGATCGTATTCGTATCAATTTTTGCAATGTGTTTTATCCTTCCGATCTGGTTTCACCAGGATTTAAACTATCAGGATCCAACACAGAAAAATATCGCACCGGGATTTTCATTCCTTTCGGTTCCATCAGATTTAAAAGACAATGCCGAAGTGATTGAATTTGGTCCGACATACGGTGTAGGAGTTGACAAAGACGGTTACGTTTATGAGTGGGGACAGTTAACGAAAAACCTGAAAAAAATCCCGGCTGATATGGGAAAAGTTGTTGATATCGCAGTTGGTCAGGATCATGTGCTGGCAATCAACGATAAAGGTAATTTATATACCTGGGGCTTCAACCGAATGGGACTTAATGTGATCCCGCCGGAGCTGAAAGGCAAAAAAATCGCTGATATTGAAGCGGGATATCAGGTATCCGTTGTTGTAACAGAAGACGGAAAAGTTGTTTCATGGGGAAACACAAGTGCAGTTGATATTTCTACAGCTAATGTAAAGGACGAAAAAGTCAAAGAAGTAAAAGCAAATATTCAGACAGCCATCGCCCTTACAAAGGATGGAAAAGTCATCTCTCTTGCAAAGAAAGAAACTGCTTTAGATAATGTACCGGAAAAGATTCAGGGAAAAGTAGAGAAAATCGCTTTGACAGATAAAGCAGCAGCGGCTGTACTAAAAGATGGTACCGTAAAAGTCTGGGGAAACAACCATGACCATATTTTCTCTGTACCGGAAGAAGTACAGGGCAAAGCGGTGGATATTTCAGGTGGACGTAACCATCTTGTTGTTGTGACAGAGGATGGAAACGCGGTAGCCTGGGGCGGAAACGAAAACAAACAGGCAACAGTTCCTACAAAAGCATCCAATATTGCAAAATTAACTTCCGGTTATTATCAGAACTGCATCATCAAAGAAGATGGCTCTGTTGTAACATGGGGACTGAAAGGTTACTTACTTGGGACAGATAACCTTGGAAGAAACGTATTCTATCGTATCTTAAAGGGTGGACAGATGACTATGACCGTTGGATTCATCGCTGTTATCATCCAGTTCGCGATCGGTATCTTAGTAGGTGGTATTTCCGGATACTACGGTGGAACCGTGGATATCCTTCTTATGCGTCTGTCAGAGGTTGTCGGATCCCTTCCGTTCATCCCACTGGCACTGATCCTTTCTGCTTTGATCGGAAATAAAGTATCTGATGTCGGAAGAATCATCATGATCATGTTGATCCTCGGTTTCCTCGGATGGACTGGTATCGCAGGTCTCGTCCGTGCACAGGTGCTTGCAGAGCGTAACAAAGAATTCGTTGTTGCTGCAAAAGCACTGGGGGTAAGAGAAAAGAATATTATTTTCCGTCATATCGTACCGAACGTAATGACGATTATCATTGTACAGGCAACAATCTCATTTGCAACCTGTATGTTAACAGAATCCGGATTATCATTCTTAGGATTCGGTGTTGCAGAGCCAATTCCTTCATGGGGAAATATGCTGAACAACTGTCGTTCTTCAGAAGTTATCTCACAGTACTGGTGGAGATGGGTATTCCCGTCAGTTGTATTAGGACTTTGTACTGTAAGTATCAACTTGTTTGGTGACGGACTTCGTAGAGCAGTTGACCCGAAAGCAAATGAAAGGTAGGAATAACGATGGCATATTTATTGGAAGTAGATGATCTACATACATTTTTTAAGACAAAAAAAGGAATTGTAAAAGCGGTCAACGGTGTTTCCTATCGAGTAGAGCCTGGGAAAACATTAGGTATCGTAGGAGAATCCGGAAGTGGAAAGAGTGTATCGGCAATGAGTATCTTAAAGCTTCTGGATGGAAACGGATATATCGACAGCGGTACAATTACTTTCAAGGGAAGAAATCTTGCGGAGTGTACAATCAATGATATGTACCAGATTCGTGGAAATGAGATTTCCGTTATTTTCCAGGAACCGATGACAAGTCTGAACCCGGTATATACAATCGAAAAACAGTTAAATGAAGTTTATTTAACTCATCAGAAAATTACAAAAAAAGAAGCAAGTGAGAAATCACTTGAAATGTTAAAAGCGGTTAAGATCTCGAATCCGGAATCTGTTATGAAACAGTTCCCGCATCAGCTGTCAGGTGGAATGCGTCAGAGAGTTATGATCGCCATGGCTCTTGCCTGCGAACCAAGTCTTCTGATCGCTGACGAACCGACCACTGCTTTGGACGTTACCATTCAGGCACAGATCTTAAAGCTGATGAATGAACTGAAAAAGGAAAAAGGAACATCAATTCTGTTCATTACACATGACCTTGGAGTTATTAACCAGATGGCGGATGAGGTGGCAGTTATGTATTGCGGTCAGGTTGTGGAAATGTGTAAAGCAAGAACAATCTTTGCAAAAGAGACAACCTGCTCACATCCATATACGGAAGGACTTATGACTTCAATTCCACGTCTGGATACACCGGTTGGAGCAAGACTTGAGGCAATTCCTGGAGCAGTACCTCATCCGCTGGATCTTCCGAAGGGATGCAAATTCGCTCCGCGTTGTAAATATGCAACAGAGAAATGTTTGAATGAAGAACCAAAATTAGAGTTGGCAGAAGACAATCACTTGATTCGTTGTTTCTACCCGGATAAGGAGGCACGCCATGCCAAATAATGATGAAAAGAAAGTGCTTTTGAAAGTCACGGATCTGAAACAGTGGTTTCCACTTAAGAAAACAAAACTATTCCAGAAAGAGCAGGAGTATGTAAGAGCCAATGACGGAATTACTCTGAATATTTACGAAGGAGAAACAGTTGGTCTTGTTGGAGAATCCGGATGCGGAAAATCAACATTTGGAAGAACTTTACTTCAGATTTACAAACAGACAGAAGGTAAGACAATGTATTACGGCAGAACTCTTACCGATATGGCACCGCTTTATGTAGATGAGACAATTAAAAATATTTTTTCCAGTAAAAAGAAAATTGCTGAATTAGAAGCAAAGGCAGAAACATTAAAAGCAGAATATGAAAAAATGGAAGATTCTGCGGAAAAATTCCAGAAACAGGCTGAATGTGAAAATATCCAGAAGAAATGTAATATGGAATTCCTGAACCTTGTTCAGATCATCGGTGGATTCTACAGCTTAGATGACACAAAAGAAGCAGAACAATTACTGCTTGACAAATTTAAAGTTGCCAGAGTGATCAGCGGTTTAAATGAAGAAAACCAGATGGAAGGCACAGATAAGACAAAAGAAATCGCAGAGAAGAAAGTGGAACTTGAAAAAGCGGAAAAGAAGTTAGAAGGACTCCGCAGTAAATATAAAAGCGATGAAGCTTTTGCAAAATACGAAGCATACCGTGATGATGGAGTAGATCTTGCGAGACTTAAAACACAAGAAATGCGTTTCCTCCGTAAAGATATGCAGATGATCTTCCAGGATCCATACTCATCACTTAATCCACGTATGACAGTCGGACAGATCATCGGAGAAGGTCTTCTTGCACATGGCATTTTTAAGAAAAATGATGAAAAAATGCAGGCATATGTAATGGAAGTCATGGAAAAATGTGGACTTGCACCATACATGATCCATCGTTATCCACACCAGTTCTCCGGCGGTCAGAGACAGAGGATTGGTATTGCACGTGCACTTGCATTAAAACCAAGATTTGTAGTCTGCGATGAGGCGGTTTCCGCACTTGACGTTTCCATTCAGTCACAGATCGTCAACCTTCTGAAAGATCTTGGAAGCGAAGACAATCTTGCATATTTATTTATCTCACATGGTTTGAGTGTTGTAAAATATATCAGTGACCGAATCGGTGTTATGTACCTTGGAAACATCGTAGAGCTTGCAGAGTCACAGGAAATGTTTGACCATCCGACACATCCATATACGGAAGCGCTGTTATCGGCAATTCCGACAACAGACGTCGATTCTGACAGAGAGATGATCCCGCTTGAAGGAGATATCCCAAGTCCGGTTCATCCGCCGAAAGGATGTAAATTCCATACAAGATGTAAATACTGTACAGAGATCTGTAAGCATATTACACCGGAACTTGTGGAAATGAGACCGGGACACTTTGTGGCTTGCCACAATCCACTTGGAGTAGAAAAGGATTCATAAGATTAATAGAAAGGAATTATCATGAGCTTTTTTGGAGGATACAGCAAACGAGGAAGACAGTTGGAGGAACAGGATAAAAAGTTTCTGGAATTTAAAAAGCAGATGAGTGATCAGAACATTGTTTTTGAAAAGGGAGATTATCTGGCCATGGTTTTGGGTGCCTTCTGGGCACTCTGGCCGGCTCTGGCTATTACACTTGCAGTAATTGTGGGGATCAGCCTGTTCTTTTTATAAAAACTGCAAAAATCTGAAAGGAAGAATGAATGGAATATACCAGGAAGGCATCAATAATCTGTTGAAAAGACAGCAAAATTGATTGAGGAGCATTATATGATCGTTCCGGAAGTTCTGCATGAAAAGCAGTGTAAGAAATCCGAATAGAACGAAGGATAATGTGATTTCAGTTGTTTTAGATCAGGTGGCTAAAAAGGCACCTGACAGCGGCGTTCTGCTTCAAAGCTACGTCACAAAACAGTCTGTGTAAATGCTTGCAATTACAAGTAAAAACGAATACAATATAGAAAAAGAGGCAGGTATCAGGCAGAAATGAGACAGATGGAATTTAAAATGGAGCGTCCGGGACTGGTTGAGCCCGGACAGATTGTTGATGTGACAGAGGGCGTTGTAGCTGCGTATTTTTATTATACGATTGAGCCGGCTGTGGCAATGAGTGCCAATTACCGTTCATGGCAGAGGCTTAAGTCCGGACAGGGAAAGGTGATTGACGTAAAGCAGACACCGCAGGGGTATTATGTGGTGTGTGAATTTGATGAAGAGGATGTGGAATAAAGAGAAGGAAAATCCACTGGAAAGAATTCAATATAAAAAGATCAGAGAATGATAAAAAATGTGGTTATCAGACTCTGATCTTTTTATATTGTCATGTGTATGGAAGAAAACTACCGGTGACATGCTTAATGATGGAAAAAACTGCTATATAATCCTGAACCAGGAACATAAACAGAGAAAATCTACAGTCCAAGAAGAGCAGGAAGTTCCCTGATTGCGCCAATCTGTCTTGGTGGATCCGAAACATCACCAAATCCATACGAAGCATAAATAAAAGGCACGTCTGCCTTCTGACAGGCATCAAAATCACCTGAGGTATCTCCGACATAGACCACATCCTGCAGATGATTGCGCTCCATCAGAAGACGGATGGATTCGTTTTTTGGAACCTGTGTCTGACCAAAGCATAAAAAATCTTTGATATATTTTCCGAGTCCCATCGTTTTTAGAAAAACTTCGATATATCCACACTGGCAGTTGCTGACGATATAAAGGTCGGTTTTCCGAGAAAGGCTTTCCAGTGTCCGTGCAACATCCGGGTAAAGAATACCATGATCGGTTTCAAGCAGCCGGTTTTCATAGTCAAAGCAAAGATAGCCGATCCGGTCACGTTCTTCTTTTGGGCAGGAAGGAAAGAGTGCAAGCGTGATCTCATCCATTGTTTTTCCGAAAAGTGACTTAAGCCCATCTGCTGTAAGTGAGAGGGAAAAATCCGTATTCTCATCTATCGCCTGATTCCAGGATCTGGCAACTGCTTCGGTGGAGTCCCAGAGTGTGCCGTCTACGTCAAATATAATACCATCCATGATTCAATCTCCTGTATCTGAAAAATTATTTAACAGGTTAAGGATAGCACAAAGCGGGTATCCGGGCAATGGTCTGTAAAATATTTTATCGAAAAGTTACAGGTGCTGTCGAAAAAATGCGAATTAGTAAGAAAGAAGAAAAGAAGTGTAAGATAGTAGAAACAGAGAAAATAAAAGAAGTAAGTGGGGAAAAGAAATGGCTGAGGGGAAAATCAGGATCAAAGATGTTGCAAAAATAGCCGGAGTGAGTGCAACAACTGTATCGAATGTGATCCATGGAAGAACGGAAAAAGTATCAAGAAAGACAAGAAAAAGGATAGAGGAGATCCTGGATGAACAGGAATATGCCCCGAGCATGGGAGCGCGTATCCTTTCAGGAAAATCTTCCGGGATGATTGCTGTAGTTGTTGGGAAAAGGCAGGAATGGGAGCAGGAGAGTGAAAAATTAGAAGAAATATTGCGTGAGATCGAGAAGAGTCTGGACGAGAGGGAATATTATATGCTGCTGCATTTTGTGAAAACAGCAGAAGAATTTGTACGATATGCGGCAGTATGGAAACTGGATGGGGTTATCTGTATCTGGCTCAATGAAGAGGAGTGTACAAGAATCCGGCAGATGTGTGCGGTTCCGGTGGCTGCGATATACAGAACAGACCGGATTTACGGAAAAGCCGGTGAGGAAGTCGCAAGGTTTCTGCTTAAAAGAAAGGAACAGAGAATCTGGTTTCTGGATGGAACGGAAGAGTACGGGAAAGTGGTATGGCAGGGAATGCAGAAAATATTTTCAAAAAAAGGCTGCTTTCTTGAAGAAGAACAATATCTGGAAATTCCAAAAGACAGGGATCTGCGGAGAATGTTCTATAAAATCCGGCTGGCAGGGCTTGCATTATCCGCAGATATTCTCGTATTTGCATCTGCCGTACAGGGAGCAGAGGCTGTCGGTTATCTGCATGATCTGGAAATCAAGGTGCCGGAGGAAATTGAAGTGATGGCAGTCGGAAAAGAAGAAACAGCACTCATTTGCCGCCCACAGCTGACAACAGTCGAATTTGACAAAAAACGATTTGTCCGGCAGGTAATCGAAGAATTATATGTCCAGATGATAAAAGGATATATTTTGACAAAATCCGGAAAAATCAGTGTGAAAACAATAATTAGAGGTTCCTCTAATTGATAAAATCGAATTAAAGTGATAAAATTTTAGAAAGCTACTTGACAAAGGTAGTGTCAATTGCTACAATAAAAAAACAGAACGCACTCTGTTTTGTAAAGTAAAGGAGTATGTTATGAGAAAACAAGCTTATTCAATTTTGGTTTATAACAATCCGGGACTATTAAGCCGTATGGCAGGATTGTTCAGCAGACGGGGATACAATATTGAAAGTATTACCGCAGGTACAACTGCAGATCCGAGATTTACAAGGATCACGATCGTAGCAAGTGGAGATGAACAGATTCTTTCACAGATCGAGAAGCAGGTTCGCAAGATGGAAGACGTGATTGAGGTGAAGCCGTTAAATGACAGCAATTCAGTATGCAGAGAACTGGTTATGATCAAGGTTCGTGCAAATGCATCTGAAAGAGCAGATCTTATTTCACTGGCAGATATTTTCCGCGCGAAGATCGTTGATGTTGAAAAAGACTGTCTGATGATTGAACTGACGGGAACCGAATCAAAGTTGAAAGCGTTTATGGAGCTTCTGGAAGGATATGAGATCCTGGAGCTGGCAAGAACTGGTATTACCGGTCTGAAGCGTGGAAGCGATGACGTGATCATGTTTGATTAAAGCAGAGGGACGTTTAAAAAGAGCTCAGAGCTCGAAAGCAGCACCTTCAGGGGTGCAGCAGTAGTTACATAAGAAAGCTAGGGGCATGGAGCCTTTAACTCTATAGAATCAATAAGTCATAGGAGGAAATTAAAAATGGCAGCAAGAATTTTTTATCAGGAAGACTGTAATTTATCAGTATTAGAAGGACAGACAATCGCTATCATCGGATATGGTAGCCAGGGACATGCACATGCACTGAACCTGAAAGATTCAGGATGCAATGTCATTATCGGTCTTTACGAAGGAAGCAAATCATGGGCAAAAGCAGAAGCTCAGGGATTTGAAGTATATACAGCAGCAGAAGCTGCAAAGAAAGCTGATATCATCATGATCCTTATCAACGATGAACTTCAGGCAGATATGTATAAGAAAGACATTGAACCAAACCTTGAAGAAGGTAACATGCTGATGTTCGCACATGGATTCAACATCCACTTCGGATGCATTACACCTCCGTCATACGTAGATGTAACAATGATCGCTCCAAAAGCACCAGGACATACAGTAAGAAGCGAATACCAGGCAGGAAAAGGAACACCATGTCTGATCGCAGTAGAACAGGATTACACAGGAAAAGCCTGGGACAGAGCACTTGCTTACGGTCTTGCAATCGGTGGAGCAAGAGCCGGACTTCTTGAAACAACATACAGAGTAGAGACAGAAACAGACCTCTTCGGAGAACAGGCTGTACTTTGCGGTGGTGTATGTGCCCTTATGCAGACAGGTTTCGAAACACTTTGCGAAGCAGGATACGATCCAAGAAACGCATACTTCGAATGTATCCATGAAATGAAACTTATCGTAGACCTGATCTACCAGAGCGGATTCGCCGGAATGAGATACTCAATCTCCAACACAGCAGAATACGGTGATTACATCACAGGACCAAAGATCATCACAGAAGATACAAAGAAAGCAATGAAGAAGATCCTCTCAGACATCCAGGACGGAACATTCGCAAAAGAATTCCTTCTCGACATGTCACCAGCAGGACGTCAGGTACATTTCAAAGCAATGAGAAAGAAAGCCGCAGAACATCCATCAGAAGTAGTAGGAGAAGAAATCAGAAAACTCTACAGCTGGAACGGTGAAGATAAACTGATCAATAACTAAGCGATAGGCAACAAGCCGGTCAGCTAAGCGGAAATAGAAGGAGTCCGGGNNCCCGGACTCCTTCTATTTCTGATTAGTTAGTTGGCGCCGCCAACGGTCGAACAAGCTCTGCTTGTGAGACTCTGACCGGCTTGTATCGTAAATCATTCGACCCACAAACTCTAAAAACACAACCAGCGGAATCGCGCCTCGCGCCAATTCCGCGTCCCCCCAAAACAGAAGTCCCGTCAAACCACAAACTCAATCCAGCCAAACCGCGCTCCCGCGCCAGTTTGGCGTCCCCCCAAAACA